>JAILFE010000027.1 GCA_024697725.1 Oscillospiraceae bacterium | reverse complement strand
CCGATTTCTTTTGCAAGCTTTATCGCCTGCTTCTTGAATTCTTCGTCGTATTGTTTTACTGCTGCCATTTTGACACGCTCCTTTGTTTTATTATACTTTGATTTCGCGGATTGTGTCAAGTTTTATTATACAGCATCATTCCTTTATTTGGTAATTTCATTGTAATACATCAAACATGACAACAGTCTGTCATGTTTCATAGAGCTTGTAAATTTTTTTCGTATACTCGCAGAATTCGCGGCGGTATTCCTCTGGAGCGATTATCTCCGCTTTGTCGCCGTATGTGATTATATAGCTAAGGAACGACGGAAGATCGCACCATGTAAATGTCATGACGATATCGCCGTTTTCGTCGTATTTACAGAAATCGGCTCCGAATTCGTCGATGATGCGCCACTTCACCGAGCTGTCAAATCTTACATCAGCTTTTATCTCTCCCCGTGTATGTCGAAGCTTGTCGCTCTTGTATACGGGAACATCCCTATCCGGACATATCTCGTCCGTTACGGCAAGCTCGGTCATACGGTTCAGTTTGAACATCCTGTAATCACTGCGTTCGGTGCAGTATCCCCATACATACCACGCCGACCACTGGAATATAAGATGATACGGTTCTATGCGGCGCTCGCTCTCGCCTTTCGGGGAAAAATAGCGGAACGTTATGATCCTGCGCCGTTCCATAGCATCCTTTATTAGCCCTATCTTTTCGGAGATCATGGATTTGTCCCATCTCGACAGATCTATGATGATATTGTTTCCTGCGTTCAGGTCGGTCTCCTTCGCCGAAAGCTTTTCCATGAGATGACGGTAGCGGTTCGTACCGCTCACGCTGTCAAGGCTTTGCAGACCAGATAGTATCGCCTGCATATCGCCGGAGGAAAGGAGCGTTTTATCGATCTTATACCCCTCCATGATCGAGATCCCGCCGCCCTGTCCTTGTTCGGAAACAATAGGTATCCCAGACATATTCAGCGTATCTATGTCGCGGAGTATCGTGCGCTGTGATACCTCAAACTTTTCTGCGAGCTCCTTGGAGGTCATCCTGTCCTTTTGCAGAAGAAGAGAAAGGATGCCTATAAGTCTGTCTATTTTCAGAGAATGTCACCTGCCTTGAAATATTCGTAAAGAAATTATATCACATCTGTACCGTACAGTCAATCGTCATGCAATTACTGTCATTAATGTGCAGTAACAGTATGAAAAAAGCCGTACAGAATGATCTGTACGGCTTTGGGGTATATCACATGTCATCCGTTCCGCCTGTCATCAGAGCCTGAGCTTTCTTTATAAGGGTCCGCCTCCTGTGACCGCAGATCCGGGATCACTTTTTGCACGCTTCTCTGTTTAGTCTGAACTCGACCGAACGCTTGAGATATCCGAGATAATCGCTGTCGCGGCACATGGCTTTTCCTGCATCATCCGAAAGTTTCGCCACGGGACGGCCGTTGACATACTGCAGCTTTATAACGATATTCAGTGCTTCTGCCTCTGTATCGTTGGAACAGAACGTACCTATACCGAAAGATACCTTCGACTTTCCGCTGAAATAGTCGTAAAGCTTCTGAGCTCTGTCAAAATCAAGGCTGTCGCTGAAAAGCAGGAGCTTTGTCTTTGGGTCGACACCGTATTTCTTATAGTGAGCAATCATCTTTTCTCCCCAATCATAAGGGTCGCCACTGTCATGGCGCACACCCGTATAGTTGTTCACCATAGAGCGGTTGAAATCGAGCAGGAAGAGGTCTGTTGTAACGGTATCTGTCAGAGCCGTTCCGTTATCGCCCTCATATTCGGAATACCAGTCCTCCATGGCATAATGGTTCGTGTACGCGAGGGGAATGGAATCTATCCCCTGATACATCTGCACGAATTCGTGAGCGTATGTTCCTATGGGCGTGACGTTATACTTCATCGCGAGATATACATTCGATGTTCCGACGCAGCTGTTTGTCTCGGTAACAAAGCGCTTTACAACGACATCCTCCCACTCGCGGGAAAGTCTCCTGCGGCAGCCGAATTCTGCGAATTTAAAGGTATATGTACCGTCATTCATCGCCTTTATCTTCGCATCAAGTCGTTCCTCAGCTGATCTGAGGAGTTTTTCGTAGTCATATTTCATCCTGAAATATACCTCGTTGACTATTTCGAGAAGATATATCTCGAACTGCATCGCCGAAAACAGCGGACCGTCCACCTCGATGAAGAGCTCTCCGTTTTCGCACAGCCGGACTGTCACGTAATCCCTGATAGGTCTCCATAATCTCAGGAATTCAACATAGTCGTTCTTGATGAAGCGTATCGAGCGCAGATAATCGAGTTCTTCCTTTGTGAATGTGAGCGTACACAGATGATCGATCTGTTCCTCTATCTCACGTACCATTTCGGGGGTAAACACCACATCCTTATTGCGGCACTTGAAGAAATATTGTCCGCTGAGATCGGTGTGCTTGTGGAATATGACCTGATCCATATTGAATTTGTACAGGTCGGTATCAAGAAGCGATACAACAATCGGGTCGAGCTTCATAATGTTCTCCTTTCAGTCATCACAGGATATCTATCTGACAGCTTCTCATTGTCTCGAGAGCCGCTTCGTGCTTTTCAGGGGTAACTCCTGCACAGCAGGATGCATCCACCGATATGTGTGCTTCGGGGAAGAATGCTTTCAGCAGCAGAGTATTGCTCACGACGCAGATATCTGTGCACAATCCTATCAGCTCGATGCTTATGTCATCATCCTCTGCGGATATCAGCTCGGGAAGTTCGGACGAACCGAAAGTGTTCTTTTCTATCGCGGTATAGTCCTTGTCTGCGAGAGCCTCAGCGATATCGGTATTGAGCTGCCAGCCGTCCGTACCCTTTATGCAGTGCGGGACAGGAAGTTTTTTACCCTCGGCGGTATCCATATAATCATCATAGTGAGTATCATACGTGACTATGATCTCCCCGTCAAATCCCGCGATCTTCTTCGCAGCTGCGGGAACTATCGCACACGCTCCGGCAGAACCGAGCGCACCGTCCACGAAATCATTCTGCATATCAACAACGATAAGATATTTTTTCATTATATCATCTCCTAGTGTATATGATTATATACCATGTCTTATATACGCGTCAAGTATTATTTTGCATGATTGAAAGCTATCTCGATGTCAGATAGTATCTCAGAGTTGCTGTCCGTCTCCTTTATACGTGCGGAAAGCTTTCTGTCCCTGTCGGAAAGCTCAATGGAATACACATTTCCGCCCCGTGAAGTCTTTCCGAAACGGTATGTACACCCATGATTATCCTGCGGTATCCAAGATCATACAAAGTCTTTATCTTATCGGGATCTTCCGCAGCGATCAGGGGAGTTGTCTCAATGCTCCGAACAACATCGTCCGGGATACTGAAAAACCGTTCTGCGGATATCCTCATCACCTTTCACCTTGTACTTTCAGAACGATGACGGCGTGAGATGATATGCCGTATTCGCATAGTGATGATAAAGCAGAGCTGTTTCATATAGTTCACGGCAATTCATAAAACTTCTCCTACGCCTTTCTCTTGTAAAGCCTTGCTGGACGGTGTCCATCCCCGCGCACGAATTCATCGGTCGCGGCTACATATCCGCTCACCATTCTTCTGAAATTCGCGGGCAGTAGTGAAACGTCCATAACGGTCTCCTGCACCTTCTGCAAAGCGGTGAGCGTAAATTTCTCGGGAAGAAAATCCAGCACCGTTTTGAAATCCTTTGCTTTCGACCTCAGAGCGGTCAGCGCAGCGGCTATGACTGACGCATGGTCAAATGCGATATCTCCGCTGTCGACTATGCCGAACTTCGTTCTGCCGAATCCCGGCTTTTCCTCGGTGAGCACCGCTTTCAGGACGATATCCTCATAGGATAGCGTAAGATGGTGTTCCTCCCCGCACTTATCAAAGTTCACACTGAACCACTGTGCATCGGAAGCATCATCGCCCGCCTGCTTTACCGATTCCTCCGTTATGACCGAGACATACGCATTCGATATTACCCAGCCGCGGGGGTCACGTCCCGGCTCGCTGAAAACTCCGACATACATTATAGACACTGGCAGTACACCCGTTTCATCGCGTATCTCCCTGAGAGCGCATTCCTCTACGGTCTCGCCTTTTCTGAGAAAACCGCCCGGCAGCGCCCATTTATCCTTAAAAGGGTGAACTCCTCTCTTTACGAGCAGCAGCCTTAGCTTGTTCCCGGGATTTCGGCGGTAGCCCGTCTTATCCTCATTGCTCACCATGAATGCAGCGACATCGGCTGTCACCGACGGGCGGTCGTAGTCTCCGAGGTCGTAATTTGAGAGATATTCCTTTTCACTGTCCATAGGTATCGCTCTCCTTTGTTATATCCATTTTAATAATATCATAAAATTAATAAGATGTCAAGAGGTTTTTGATCTTTTTTAAAGTCAAAAGAAAGGTTATACACAAAATGGACTGTAAAAAAACCGAGATGAGCAAAATCAATTATCATTTCGGTTTTTACATATGAAAAAGCGAAAATGAAGAACAACAGTTCAAATCAGGGTACAGCAAATACACCGGCAGAAAAACATTTTTTTGCCGATCAATGATGCACCGTTTTTATTGACATATAGGCCAGCTTCGGTTGCCCGTTTTGTTGTCGCCATCTTTCGTTATATTCAACTAAAAATGTCGCCTGCTTTTGTTCGTTTATACAAAATTAAAAATATTCAAAAATTTCATCTAAAAGCCTCTTTAAAGGTAAAAATAAATGCAATGTGAAAATTTGACAAATCAATTATAATGTAGTATAATAAACTATGTGTATATTCAATGAAAAGAGGTGCGGCTATGGATCGTGTGATGTTTATGACATTTTTGAGATCACCGGATTTACAGAGCTTCCCGATGTGAAGAATGCACTGAGAAAAGTGTCCGTTTCGGGCTGTGAACGAAACGGCAGAGACGGTCACGGCAATGTTTATCGCCTTGACGAAGAAACGATCATAAAGGTGTATCACGCCAACAATGTTATGGTGCAGCCGGAAGGCGAGCTTGTGTTGATAGATATGGCGGACATAAGCCGCGGAAATGCGCTGATATTTATGTCCGGCTGTGTTGTCGGAAGCTATATGGAACACGTGCTCGATTCGCTGCATGAGCGGTACGGAGGCGTCAAAGGCTGTCTGTGTGATCTGTGTCGGAGAGACCGAGCTCGGAATGTGCTGTTTTGCAGATAAGCGCAGAATATGAGACATTGAGAGAAACATTTAGAGCCTGTTGAGTAGAATAACCCAAAACAAACGGAGGTCATAATGAATGAAAAAAGAGAACACCTGGGAAGTCGTCTAGGGTTCATTATGCTGAGTGCGGGATGCGCGATCGGCTGTGGGAATGTTTGGAAATTTCCGTGGATGACAGGAGAAAACGGTGGAGGAAGTTTTGTACTTATTTACATATTGTTTTTGATCCTGTTAGGACTCCCGACAATGACCATGGAATTTGCGATAGGAAGGGCATCTCAGGCAAGCGCAGTCGGTATGTATAAAAAGCTGCAAAAACCGGGAAGCAAATGGAATATCCATGGTTATTTCGCTTTGGCGGGCAATGTTGCCCTGATGGCTTTTTATACCGTTGTTACCGGATGGATGATGTATTATTTTATTAAATTTGCTATAGGAGAATCATCCGATCTTGGATTCGGGAAGATGATATCGGATCCTTTTGTCAATATCGTATATATGTTGATAGCAGTTATTTTAGGTTATGGAGTATTGTGCTTTGATCTTCAGGGAGGCTTGGAAAGGGTCACGAAATATCTGATGGTAATCCTTCTGATTCTGATGATGGTTTTGGCGGTAAACAGTTTACTTCTTCCCGGAGCCAAAGAAGGATTACGTTTCTATCTTATCCCGGATTTTTCTAAGATCAACGGCAATGTGATCGTTTCCGCCATGAATCAGGCTTTTTTCTCTCTTAGTATAGGCATTGGTGCTATGGCGATATTCGGAAGCTATATTGGTAAAGAAAGAAGTCTTTTGGGAGAATCATTAAATGTTATCCTTCTGGACACTTTTGTTGCCATAATAGCAGGATTCATAATCTTTCCGGCTTGTTTTACATTTGACATAGAAGTAAATGCAGGTCCATCTTTACTTTTTGATACAATGGCAAATGTCTTCAACAATATGAATGGAGGTAGGATATGGGGCAGTTTATTCTTCCTGTTCATGATATTTGCAGCGTTTTCTACTGAGCTTGGTGTTTTCGAAGGGATACTTGCGAGTGTACGCGAACTGACAGGCTGGAAGCGCTCTAAGGGATGCATTGTTTGTGCCGTAGTAATGGCAATACTCTCTTCAACAACTGCTTTGGGATATAGTGTTCTGCATTTTCAGCCTTTTGCTGAGGGAAGTGCCTGGCTGGATTTTTGGGATTTTATAGTCAGTACAAATCTTCTTCCGATAGGAGCATTTGTCTTTAGTGTTTTCTGCTGTTATAAATCCGGATGGGGATGGGATGATTTTGTGTCTGAAGCAAACAGCGGAAAAGGGCTGAAGATACAAAGCTGGATGAAACCGATATTTAAATATCTTGTTCCGGTGTTGGTTTTGTGTTTATACATTTACGGTCTTGTGACATTTGACTGGAAATAGGCATAAAACGGCGGATGCTATCAAAAAGCAATATTCAATGGTGAGATGTTCTCAGGATCCGATCTGACAGTAGTCCAGTCCGAGGATATCGAAAAGGTTGAAAATGGTGCCGAAAAACCGGTATTATTGGTGTTATTGAATATTGAATAGTAAGTCACTTCCCTTAAAGAAGCACTCACGGATCCCAAAGCAACTACCATAGCCGGCATTAAGAAGCATACAAGGAATTAAGCTGCGGAATAAAGGCTGTAGGATCGGATATTGCCGGAGCGGATACAGTAAGGATCATCGGAGAATGTCTTGACAGCATCGCAGCAGCTGACTGATTTTAATGAAAAGCGGAGGATCGGGATAATGAGAAATGAACGCAAAATACTCGGAGTTTCTGTGAAATGCTTTTACTGCGTTGTGGCAGTATGTATTATTGGCATCATCATTGGTTCTCTTTTTGATTTCCAAATTAATGAGAGAATGGCAAACATTACGAAAATCGGTTCTATCTTCGCGGCTTTCGGGTGCTATTTTTCATATTGTCTATACCCTGCGGCAGGGATGTGCCTGTATAAGGGACTGAAGAAAAAGGGACTAACCATGGCCGGTATGGTGTCGCTGATCGCCGGCTGGTTCCTTGCTGTTTACTATACGAACAGTTACAGCGGCTCTAAGGTTCGTGACCTGTTCGGGTACACAGCAGGGGAATCATCTCCCTGGATATCAGTCTTAAGCTGGCTGATCATCGCATTTCTGTATGTGTGGCCGATGATCGTTTGCCATAAAGTGCTGGACGACAAGGATGCGGATAAGCTGATTGCTGTCGGAGCAGCGATCATTGTCGCAGGCGTTCTGTCTGATAATGTAAATCTCTGGCTTAAGCAGGTCGCGTCAAGACCAAGATATAAGTACCTGCTGACGATTGATGATCCCATGTCCGAATACCGGAACTGGTGGCAGATGGTTCCTAATCTTGCAGGTTCAAATGACAGCTACAAGAGCTGGCCAAGCGGGAATATGACAATAGCAAGCATGCTGTTTTCGCTTCCAATGCTCTCTGATTTGCTTAAAAAGCGATCAGAGCTTAAAAATATCGTCTGCTTTGTTATAGCGGTATGCTTTGTTGCTCTTTACGGCTATAACAGAATACACATGACTAACCACTTCCTGTCAGATGTATGCTTTGGATCTTTGATCACTTACATCATTTACTCAGTTGTGAGTACAGCTTTTTTACAGGTTGTGGATAGAAAAGAATGATCTATCCAGAGCAAGGAAGAACAGGTAGATATGGTTTTGAAAGCTGCCATCGATAATATGGACACCAGGACTGTACAGTTGAACGAAGAAGTGCAATATATGTTCAAAACTACTGCGAATATAATATTTATTCACTTATTATTGAAACCTTTGTAAAAAACAAAGATGAGATTATATCCTCTTCTGATTTAGAAGAAAACATACTTATACAGAAGATTTCAATATCCTGGAGAGAAAAAACGTGCTACAAAATAAAAAGATAATCAAGATTATGATAACAGTGCAATATGTAAGCAATGATGATAAGGATTTTTGGTACAGTCTCGATCAGCATTTGCCGGAAAAAGAATTTGATAAAAAAGTCAGGGATCGTCAAGGGTATGTACTTTTCGATGATGATATTCCCAAAGGACTTTTACGCTACAATCTGTTTTGGGACAATACGCCCTTTTGCACCATGCTTTTTGTGGACTTGGCAGCGCAGAAAAGGGGCTATGGACGTCAGCTGATGGAATATTGGGAAAAAGACATGATAGAGCAGGGATATGGTATGGTTATGACCTCTACCCAAGTGGATGAAGAGGCACAGCATTTTTATCGAAAACTTGGCTATAAGGATTGTGGAGGTTTTACGGTAGATATACCGGGCTATGAGCAACCAATGGAAATGTTTATGAGCAAGCGACTGTAAATACTGCAGTAGTATGAGAAGGAGAAAATGATATGAAGATGAATATGGAGCCAATAGGCTTTGTAAACAATGATGTGCAAGGTAAAAAAATACTTCCTGGGGAGAGGATATCTAAACGATCCGGTTGAATGAGGAATATATTGGCGGTTTGCAGGGGCTTAACGATTTTTCCCATGTGACGATTATTTATTATCTGGATCAAGTAGTTTACAATCGGGAGAAGCATCTCAAACGACACCCACAGAATCGTGAAGACATGCCGCTTGTGGGTATTTTTCACAGAGAGGAAAGGATAGGCCTAATCGAATCGGCATGACATCGGTGCAGATTGTGGAGGTTTCCGAAAACTCCCTGACGGTGAAAGGTCTAGATGCGATTGATGGTACTCCAATTTTGGACATCAAACCATACTATCCTGTGTATGACAGAAAAGATGCCACAGTGCCGCATCCCGGTTAGGACCGCACTGCCCGACCAATGTCTGTATACAAAGATCCCTGCCTAAGTTGCATGAACGACAACTTCGGCAGGGATCTCCTTATTTTGCCTTTCAAACCTTATAGGAACATTTGTTTGTGATCTGAAAGATCCCGCCCGTTATACGAGGAACGGATGCAGATACTGAAAGCGGTCATCTTTTGAAACGCTTTGCAAGACTGCCTATACTGTGATCCTTTGTGCCTTCACCTATCGCGTGGAATATCCAGCATTCGTTTTCTTTGGTAAATTCCCCGAATATCATGGCAGATTTTTTATTGTATTCGCTGTTGTCCGAAAGCGTATATCTGCACAATTCCTTGCCGCTGGTATCGAATAATCTCATATAGCAGTTTCTGATCTTCCCGAAATGCTGCCTTGTGATCCTTGAAAGAAAAATATTCACAACGATAATGATCCTGTCGTATCCGGCAGGTACACGGTCAAGGAATATCGTTATCCGCTCATCATCACCGCTGCCATGTCCGGTCAGATTGTCTCCGCCGTGGATAACGGCACCGCTGCTGTGTCTTTTGTTGTAGAATGAAACGATATCATCTTCATTGCATAGTTTGCCGCCCTTGCACAGGAATACCGAGGAATCACAGTCTATGCTCGCACCTGCCTTTGCGGGATCCCAGCCGAGCCCGACTATGAATTGGGTGAGCGGTTTGTCGTTTTTCTTCCGGAGTTCGATCTTATCGTTTTTCCTGAGATCGATCCTTGAATTTCCGATCTTTGCCAGTGAGATCATCTTTGATCCCTCAGCTGCGGAGGAAACGACCTCCTCCGGCTCTTCCTCAGGTTTTTCCTCCAGTTTTGCGAGCGGTATCTGAACAGTCTCGGCTGAGGCGTTTGCGGATACCTGTGATGTATCGTCCGATGTATTGCTATCATCATCTGCCGCCTGATCGTCAGCGAGTATCTCTTCTCCGCCGTAGTGTTCGAGCAGATCGCTCAGACCGCCGTTGAATCCCTGTGCCACGACGGAATATCTCCATTCCGCTTTCTTGTAGATCTCGATCGTTATGATCGCCCTCTCGGCTGAAAAATCATTTCCCGTCATCCCGAGTCGGAGCGGTTCATGACCTTCCTGACATATCCCGAGATCAAACTTCTCGATACCGCTCATGTTCTTTTCTCCGTCGATACTTGCTGTAAATACAAGTTTTTTCACCGTGTCAGGCAATTTATCGAGTGATATTTCAAATACCGAACCTTCGTCTTCATTCCGCATTATTATTTCATCGGCAGGCGAACGGGACTGATTGTAGAATATCATATATCTGTCGTCCGATAACAGATCTTTCTCATCGACTCCGAAACAGCAGTAATCATATACCGCATTGCCTTTTGTTTTCATAGTTACTTCGATCTGTTTATCGTTATCAAATATATCGAAGATCTTGCCTCTCATGCCACGCCTGATATCCATTGTTTTCATCCTTTCTATTTGAACAGCTGTATTTTGCCAACGGACGCACTGCAGGCGTTCATTGAACACCTGCTTATTGTATCATACGAATAATAATGTGTCAAGTGCAAAAATGCACTTGTTTGAGCTTTTTGCTTCAGCAATCATATGATTTGTGCGCTGTACAAACGATCCTCGTATCTGCATAATATGTTTCATTGAATATTTTACGAACTCCCAGGCGACCTCTTTGTTTTCCGACTGTTCAGAGATCGCTATTAGGCTGCTTGAATCTATAAGACAGTTCGACCTCGGTGAATATGTGGGAAAATTGATATATGAAATATCCCTCTCAAATATCAGCTTTATGCGGTATGGATACGTAGATCTCCATGATGAGAACGGCATGGCGAGCGTTTTTCTGTTTCTGTATGCAAGCTGACTGTCAATATATTCAAACGAACCCGGATCGTATGGGCTCCTCGGGTGATTTTTTCAGTTCGGTGAGAAGTTTAGTAAATTCATCGCACACGAAATTGCTCGTTCCGTTTTCAAATGAATGAGTATTATTGTGCGCCGCACGACAGGCATCAGATCATGACAAAAAAATCTCCATTCCGACTATCATATCGGAGTGGGGGGTACTATATTAATTTTTTAGCCTTTATTTTGATAAATTTCACTCCAAGCAAATCATGATAAACAAAACATCTTGCGGATTGAATCAATCAGCATGACGGTTTGTTTACCAATTTTCAAGAAATAGCAAAACGATATTTGATAGCAATCTGTTTTTAATGCTATAACAGCCACTTTTCCCAATAATTGTAGCAT
>JAILFE010000443.1 GCA_024697725.1 Oscillospiraceae bacterium | reverse complement strand
GCGAAGGACAGCATAAAGCAGATCAATCCGCTCGTAAAGGTAGAGGTTTACAACGAACGTCTCACGAAGGAGAACGCGCTCGACCTTATCTCGCAGTACGATATTGTAGCAGACGCTTCGGACAACTACCAGACCCGCTATCTCGTCAATGATGCTTGTGTGCTGCTCGGCAAGCCTGATGTGTTCGGTGCTATGTATCAGTTTGAGGGGCAGGCTGCGGTCTATTACGCCGACAGAGGTCCCTGCTACCGCTGCATGTATCCCGCGCCGCCTCCGGCAGGGCTTGTTCCGTCCTGCGCAATGGGCGGAGTAGTGGGAGTGCTTCCCGGTATAATAGGTACCGTACAGGCAAATGAGGTAATAAAACTGATAGTCGGCGGCGGTAAGCCGCTGATCGGAAGACTTGTGACCTTCGACGCATGGCGCATGAAATGGCGCGAACTGAAGATACACAAGGACGAGAACTGCCCGATATGCGGAAAGAACCGCACTATCACCGAGCTCGATGAGTACGATTACGAGGATTTCTGCGGCATAAAGGCGCAGGCTGAGGAAGAAGAGGAAGTCGAGGGCATTGAGCCGAAGGAGCTCAAACGCCGTATCGACGCGGGCGAGAAGATCACGATAGTAGATGTCCGCGAGCCCCACGAGCGTGCTATAGCAAAATTCCCGGATGCGATAGTAATACCGATCGGTCAGCTAGACCGCCGTCAGGATGAGCTTGATCCCACCGTTGATACCGTATTCGTATGCAAGGAGGGCAGGCGCAGTATCCTCGCAGTCCGCACACTGCACGAAGCGGGCTATAAGGGAGCTGCCTACAATCTCGCCGGCGGCACCAATGCATGGTCAAGGGAGGTCGATAGTTCTTTCCCGCAATATTGAATTTTTTGTGAAAGCTATTGCATTTTCAAAAGTTATGTGATATAATATGCACATTAACCATATCTGACAGATAGGTTAAGTATGAAACAAACAAAAATACAGGAGGAAACCATTATGGCAACCAAAGAAGAAGAAAAGATCATAGCTCTTGGAGCTAACGCAGCGTACAACCTTGCCGACATCAATAAGACCAGACCCCAGTATGAGGCTCTCACCCCGAAATATCTCACAAAGGTGCTCGAATTCAAAGGACTTGACTCCGGTATCTACCGTGTGAACAAGGTAAAGGAAGGCGACACTCCCCTTGACGTTCTCTGCAGCTCGGAGAAGAAGTCCAACATCATCCCCCAGGGATTTGTAGATTATGTGGAGAAGCCTCGTGAGTACAGACTTGCTAATATCTCAACGATCATCAATATACATACCCCTATCGAGGATGTTTACAGCTCTCCGTTCGATCAGGCAAAGGAACAGCTCGAACTCGCCATCGAGAGCCTTCGTGAGCGTCAGGAAAGCCAGCTCATCAACAACGATGACTACGGCCTTCTCAAGAACATAGCTGACAAGCAGAGAATACAGCCCGTTTCGGCAAGCGGAGCTCCCACACCCGACGATCTCGACGATCTTATCTCGAAGGTATGGAAGGATCCTTCGTTCTTCCTCGCTCATCCGCGTGCAATAGCAGCTTTCGAGCGTGAATGCACAAGGCGCGGCGTACCGCCCGTAACTGCAAACATCGCAGGCGGCACATTCATTCTCTGGAGAGGCATCCCGATCATCCCGACAAACAAGCTCCTCGTTGACGGCGTTAAGGAGCCCAAGGGCAAGGGCGGCAAGACAAACATCCTTCTCGTCCGCACAGGTGAAGCAAAGCGCGGCGTTATCGGTCTCTATCAGCGCAATCTCAAGAATGAGCAAGGCCGCGGTCTTGCAGTACGCTTCCGCGGTATCGATGACAAGGGCGTTGCTTCCTATCTGCTGTCGCTCTACTGCTCCGCAGCTATCCTCGCAGACGATGCAATAGCTGTCCTCGAAGATGTTGAGGTCGGTGAGTACTATGACTACGAATAATTGGGCAATACCCAATGAGAACGAGCTTGAATCGCTTGCAAACTCACTCTTTCCCGATCTTGATCCGGAAAGATGCGCAGGCGGCATTGAAAAGCTCGCAGCAACGGGCGATACGTCCGTGATAAACGACGCGGCTGCTAAAGCGGAGAGCTACTCCGGATATGTCGGAAATGCAAACGGCTATGAGCAGCAGGCGGAAAGCTATGCCGGCTACGCACAGCTCGCTGACAGCTTCGGCGGAGGCTACTATTCCGATTATGAGGCACTCGCCAACGAGCTCACAAACGGATATGCGGCAGGACCGACTGTCGCTTCTCCGACAGCTGCGACAGGCGAAGCGGCTCCCGCACAGGCGAAAGCGCAGACGAACGGCTACGCTCCGTCGGTAATATCCGAGAAGCAGGCTGCATCCTACGCGCCAAAGACTGCCGAACGCGCACCTGCTCCTGTCGCTCCGAGCAACAATGTTGTTGTCGGGACAAAGACGCTCGAACAGATACGCGCCGATTTCCCGATATTGAAGGAAGTTATCAACGGTCATCCGCTGGTATGGCTCGACAACGGCGCTACAACTCAGCGCCCGCAGGCTGTCATCGACAGGCTTTCGTACTACTATACGCACGAGAACTCGAACGTTCACCGCGGGGCTCATGAGCTTGCGGCACGCTCTACCGATGCATATGAGAACGCACGTCAGATAACAGCGGACTTCCTCGGCGCTCCGAGCAAGGACAACATCGTATTCGTGCGCGGAACGACAGAGGGTATCAACCTTGTTGCAAATGCGTATGTAAAGCCGATGCTCAAGCCCGGCGATGAGATAATCCTCACCATTCTGGAACACCACGCAAACATCGTTCCGTGGCAGCTGATATGTGAAGAGACAGGCGCTGTCATCAAAGTCGTACCCTGCGACAAGAGCGGACAGCTCATACTCTCGGAATACGAAAAGCTGTTCACGCGCAGAACAAAGTTCGTCAGCGCCGCACACGTTTCCAACGTGCTCGGAACGGTAACTCCCGTTGAGGAGCTTGTCGCTATTGCACACGCACACGGCGTCCGCATAATGATAGACGGTGCTCAGTCGGTAGCTCACATCCCTGTGAACGTATCGGCTCTCGATGCGGACTTCTATGTATTCTCAGGACACAAGATATTCGCTCCCACGGGCATCGGCGCACTGTACGGAAAGTCCGATGTTCTTGAAGCCGCTCGTCCCTACCACGGCGGCGGGAATATGATAAAGGACGTCACATTCGAGCGCACGATATATAATCCCGCTCCGAATAAATTCGAGGCAGGTACAGGCAGCATCGCTGATGCTGTGGGTCTCGGTGCAGCTCTCGAATATCTGAACGCTATCGGGATGCCCGCGGTCAACAAGCACGAGCATGAACTGCTCGTTTACGGCGTAAGCGAGCTTAAAAAGATACCCGGTCTGCATCTTATCGGAAATGCTGCAAACAAGGCGAGCGTACTTTCGTTCGTGATCGACGGTCACAGCAACGAGGATGTCGGCGCTGCGCTCAACGAGCTCGGTATCGCAGTGCGCACGGGTCATCACTGCGCACAGCCCGTACTCCGCCGTTTCGGTCTGGAAGGTACGGTACGCCCGACACTTGCGCTCTACAACTCATTCGAGGATATAGACGCGCTCGTAAAGGGCATAAGATCACTTGTATAATATCAATCGCAAAAGCACCGCACAAAGGCAATATGCTTTTGTGCGGTATTTCTTTTATAAAGACTGGAGAAAGTTATGCATAAGCTTGAAAATAATATAAACGACCTGATGAAAGATCTCCTTAACGATTACGATAAAGGGAGAACGATAGATGAGGTCAAGACCTTCGACCACCCCGATAAAGAGGTCATAACCGAAATACTCGCAAGTCTCAGAAGGATAATATTCCCGGGTTATTTCCGCAACCGCTCTTTCCGTGTCTATACCGTAAGAAATAACCTTTCGATGCTGGCGGAAGATGTGATATTCAAACTTATAAAGCAGATCTCCATTGTGCTGCGTTATGATAAGGAACTCGAAAACGCGGATGAAATGACGCTTGCGGAGATCGCCGAAGAAAAGACCTTCGAGTTTATGGGAAAGATACCGAAGATCCGCGAGTATATAGAGACCGATGTGCAGGCGGCTTATGACGGCGACCCTGCGGCATACAACAAGGACGAGATAATATATTCGTACCCCGGTCTGTTCGCGATACTTGTGAACCGTATAGCGCACGAGCTCTGGCTCCTGAGGATACCGATAATACCGCGTATAATGACCGAGTACGCGCACAGTGAAACGGGTATCGACATCCACCCCGGCGCGACTATAGGAAAGTATTTCTTCATCGACCACGGCACGGGCATAGTTGTCGGTGAGACGACCGTTATCGGCGACAATGTGAAGATATATCAGGGCGTTACGCTCGGTGCGCTCTCAACGCGCGGCGGGCAGGCTCTCAAAAGCAAGAAGCGTCACCCCACGATCGAGGACAATGTCACTATATATTCCGGAGCATCCATTCTCGGCGGCGATACCGTCATCGGCAAAAATGTCGTTATCGGCGGTAATGCATTCATCACACGCTCCGTTCCCGAGGGCGCGAAGGTCAGCGTAAAGAATCAGGGACTGCGCTACAATTACGACGCTTCCAATCCTGTTCAGAGCGAGGCTCCGCAGACCATTGAGGTCGATGACGAGAGCTGGTTCTACATTATATAGTATAATCAAGGCAGCACCCCTCATGTAAAGCCGGTATTCATATA
>JAILFE010000438.1 GCA_024697725.1 Oscillospiraceae bacterium | reverse complement strand
ATGAGCGATGAAGGAAAATACACAGTTGCATGGAGATTCGGATTCACGCCGAACACCGATGCGTGGCGCTCCGGAGTGACCTCGGCGCTGATGGATTATTCATCGGGCAGCGGAGAATGGCAGGAGGTCGAATCCGCATTTATCAACGGGTGGAAATATCAGTATAAACTGGAACACCGTATCCTTGACTGATAAGGAGTAACTATGGATCATACAGCAAAGAACCGCAGCATACGCCGCTCGATAAAGGCATGGGCTCCCCTGTTCGTGCTGCCCTCATTCGTATGCTTTTTTGTGAGCTTCGTTTCGCCGTTCATACAGGGGATATATCTCTCGTTCTGCAATTTCAATATACCAAAGGACGCAAAGTGGGTCGGCATAGAAAATTACACCGCAGCATTTTCAGACCCCGGTTTCGGGACGGCATTTCTCAATACATTTCTTTTTGCTGCCGCTTCGATAATCGCGATAAATATCCCGGCATTTTTCGCAGCATTCTTCCTTTCCGAGAAATTCAGGGGAGTAAAGCTTTTCAGGACTGCATTCTTCGTGCCCAACCTCATCGGCGGCGTTGTTCTCGGTTATATCTGGAGTATGCTGTTCGACGGAATTCTGCGATATTTCGGGACATACCTCACGGCAAGCCCTGCTTACGGATTCTGGGGGCTCGTCATACTTGTAGCATGGCAGCAGATAGGATATATGATGATAATCTACATCGCGGGATTCCAGTCAATACCGGCAGATATGCTCGAAGCCGCCGATATAGACGGCGCATCTCCCGCACAGAAGCTGTTCGGGATAACCCTCCCGAATATGATATCGTCAATATCAATATGCGTTTTCCTCACGCTCACGAACGGCTTCAAGATGTTCGATCAGAACCTTGCACTCACGGGCGGCGCTCCGATAAAGACCCTCGAAAACGGTATGCAGCTGAAAACAACGGAACTGCTTGCACTGAACATATACTCTACTTACAATATCAACCGGAACTGGCACGGTACCGCGCAGGCAAAAGCTGTTGTGTTCTTCCTTATCGTCGGAGCATTTTCGCTGCTCCAGCAATACCTCACCAACAGGGACAGCAGCAAAGTTTCACGCAAAAAGGCGGGTGCAGATCAGAGATGAAAAAAGACGGAAATGCAAAAACAGCTGTATTCTCGGTGTTTTCACTGATATGGATAATTCCTGTCGTGATCGCCCTGCTCAATTCCTTCAAATCAAACGATGCGATCAGCCGCAGTATCTTTTCACTGCCCGGTGCAGATTCATTCGTGCTTTTTGACAATTACAGAACAGCACTCACCTTCGGTAATTATCCTTTTCTGAGATCATTCGGGTACAGCGTTCTTATAAGCTCGGTCTCCACGGCGCTGATAATCGTATGCTGTTCGATGGCGGCATGGTATATAGTGAGAGTGGCGAGCGTTTTTTCAAAGATATACTATTACCTGTGCCTGTTTTCGCTTGCGGTGCCGTTTCAGATGCTCATGTTCACGCTATCCTCAACCGCTTACAGGCTCGGACTTGACAAGCCGTGGACGATACCGGCTGTATACCTCGGCTACGGCGCGGGAATGGCTGTTTTTATGTTCACAGGCTTCGTCCGCGGACTTCCCTATGATATCGAAGAAGCTGCGATAATCGACGGATGCGGTCCCGTGCGGACGTTTTTCAGCGTTGTATTCCCGATGATGTCCCCTATCGCGATATCTGTCGGCATACTCCAGCTCATGTGGATATGGAACGATTATCTCCTGCCGTATCTGGTGCTGGATATCACCGAATACAGAACGATACCGATACATATACAGTACCTCAAGGGAAGCTACGGAAGTGTTGATCTCGGCGCTTCGCTTGCGGTCATCGTAATGTCGCTAATACCGATAATGGTCATCTATATCCTTTGTCAGAAGTATATCGTAAAGGGTATTGCAGCGGGCGCTGTAAAGGGATGATATTTTTCAGTATGTTCTGCAAAACTGTCCGGATATATATTATAAACCTTATAAACCGAAAAAGGTGAGATCTATTATGAAGATGCAGAAAATACCTGCTGCACTGCTCATTGCGTCAGCTCTTATCATGTGTTCCTGCGGGGATACCGCCCCCGTATCACAGGATATCCCGGAAGCGGCAGAAGCACCTGCAGTAACAGTAACAGAAAAATCTGTTGTGACAGAGACAGAAAAGCCCTCGGTTACGGAGGCGGAAGAATCTATGGTAACAGAGACGGAAGTACAGCTGCTGACAGAGGGTGAGGATACGGAATGCAAGGTCGAATTCAGGAATTACAGCGGAAAGAACAGTTCAATGTTCCTTTCAGCAGGTGACAAAATCGCGGTCATCTCTCCCTCTGCACTTCCAAGCAGGGCACAGACCGATGCGGTCATCAGCGGTCTGAAGGAATGGGGCTATGAGCCGGCAGAAGGCAAATACGTCTGCGCTGAGAGCCGGACGACAGAAGATATTCTTGAAGATCTTGAATGGGCTCTCAATGACCCGGATATCAAAGCGATATTCTGCGTTCGCGGCGGATACGGAGCCTCGGAGGTCGCAGACAGATTATCGGATGATCTTATACGGTCTTCGGGAAAGCTTATAATAGGATACAGCGATATAACCGTATATCATTCAGCATGGACCTCAAACGGTATCCCTTCGGTGCACGCCTGCATGAGCGGTGCATTCGGAGATTTTCCCGAAAGCTGTTTTAAGGCAGAAGAGAATATCCTGAAGGGAGAAATACCCGTGTATACCTGCAAAAGCAGCAGTTATTGCAGACAGGGCGAAGCGAAGGGTATCCTTATCGGCGGAAATCTTTCCACATTCTGCTCGGTGCTGGGAAGTGATTATGACTGCACCAAAACAGATCAGCCGTATATACTTTTCCTTGAAGATGTCGGAGAGGATATCCGGCATATACACCGCTATCTCACTATATTGAAGCACAGCGGCGTTCTTGACAATGCAGCGGGTATAGTTTTCGGGGAATGGACGGAGCTTCCGGCGGAAATGAGCGACTATGACGGAAGCAGCCGGGGCGGACAATTCAGATCTGTTGCGGACATGATATCAAGACAGTTCTTACAGGGAACGGATATCCCTGTGGCATTTGGTTTTCCGGCAGGACACGGTGACATAAACTATCCTCTTATCATGGGAGAAACGGCTGAGCTCAGCGTCGATACCGAAAGCTTCAGATTGACCTGCTGTGATAATGAATGACAGGACAAA
>JAILFE010000436.1 GCA_024697725.1 Oscillospiraceae bacterium | reverse complement strand
ACCGTCATTCCGTACTGCTTCATGCGCTCGAAATATTCAAGCGTCGAACGTTCTTCCAGCTGCGCCATATCGTGAACAAAGCTCTCGAACCTCGTGCCCTGCGAACGGCATATCAGCAGCTTGAATTCGACAAAATGATCGTAGATAAAGCTCATGAGCCATTTTGTCTCGCTTTCGCTGTTGTTCCGGAGCCGCTGCACATCGCCGTATTTCATGATCTCGCAGCCGCGTTCGTAGAACTCGCTGTATGTGGTCATAAGCTCGTTTATAGCGGGCTCGACAAGCGCCGCAAACATATCCTCCTTGTTCGCGAAATTCCTGTACAGCGCCCCGACAGTCAGCCCGACCTCTGCGGCTATCCTGCGCATTGAGGCGTTCTCGAAGCCGTATCCAAGGAACTCCTTTGTGGCGGTCTGTATTATCTTTTCGTGCATCTCGGTCTTATCCTTCGGCATATTCTTCACCTTCTTCTGTAAACAGTGTTCACTGACATGATATATGATAGCACTTTTACGTCGGGCTGTCAATATAAGTGAACAGTGTTTACATTAATAATACAATTCATTCGATGGTAAGGCAAAAGCATAACACCTGTTTTATCTTTGAAATTTTCATGAAAGATATTGACAAAAGCTGCACCGATATGCTATACTTAAATGGGTTAGTCTATGCTAATTATCTTTTTGATAATATATAAAGCATGACTGCCAATTTAGTATTTCTGACGACGATTGCTTATCTTAGTGCAGAGATATGCTCCCGAGAAAGGAACGAAAAGATATGAGATTTGACAAGCGTGACAAGATAGTAAAAGCCCCCGACGCGCTGAAAAGCCCTCTTTATCGGCTGACAAAAGCGGTCGTAAGAAAAGCGGATATCAGAAAGAGCCTTGTCGGGACGAAAGAGGAAGTCCTTGCCAAAGCCGCGAAGATGAACAAGGGCAGGAGCTTTGTTATGCCGAAGGACAGCAAGGCGCATTACACAGATCATCTGATACAGGAGAAGTATCACTGCCTTGAAATAGATATGCTGAAAAAGCGCAGCAGAAACGCCGTTCTGTTAGTGTTCGGCGGCGGAATGATACTCGGCTCGGACAAGGGCGATGTCGAGCTTTCGCGGAAGATCGCACAGACCGTAAACGCCGACGTGTGGTTCCCGTATTATCCGCTCTGCCACGAACACGATATGCTCGAAAACGTGCAGATGATATTCGAGTGCTACGCGAAAATGCTGAGATTTTACAAGCCGGAAAATGTCGTATTCCTCGGCTTTTCATCGGGCGTGGCGCTGATACTCGACGTTATCACCTACATAAACGAGCTTAACGACGGCAGTGAAAATATCCCCATGCCGGGTATGCTCATACCCGTTTCGCCCGGTAGCGTTCCCGTGACCGAGGCGGAGGAAAAGGCGATAAAAGCTCTCGATAAACACGACATAATGATACCCGCGGAGTATATGTTCACCGCCCGCGAGGTAATGCGTCACGGCAGAGATATACCCGAGAAATACCTTGCGACCGCGCACGGGGATTTCCGCGGCGCTCCCGAAACGCATTTCTACTATGGCAGCGCGGAAACGCTTTTCGCATTCGCAACGAGCTACGCCGATACCTACCGCAAATGCGGCGCAAAGTGCGTTATCCACGTCGGGAAGGGTATGCGCCACTGCTACGCCCTGCAATACTTTATCCCCGGCTGCAAGCCCGCGTTCAACGAGATCATGCGGCTGATAAGTGAATATTTTGCAAAGAAGAGAAATAAATGCTCTTGACAGTGACTTTTGTGAGCAGATAGGAACGGAGGACGGATATGAAAACACTCAGCGGTTCGATCATTTACAGGGGTTTGTACAAAGATTTAAAAGCCGAATTCGGCGCGGAGGAAGCTAAAAAGATTTGGGCGCTTTCAGAG
The DNA here is from genome assembly GCA_024697725.1 of Oscillospiraceae bacterium. GTDB lineage: Bacteria > Bacillota > Clostridia > Oscillospirales > Ruminococcaceae > RGIG4694. The sequence goes on along the minus strand of JAILFE010000436.1, from coordinate 1,536 downwards.
AGGGTGCTGAAAGCTCTTTGCGATAAGTATTCCTCGGAGGACAGGTATAATGCGGGAGAATTTGTCTTTCCCGCGGCGGCTGTGTTTATTGCGCTCCGCAGGAGACAGCCCGGTTTTCCCGCTATGGATATGCTGCGGGCTTACGGCACCAAGACCGGCAGGCGCATAAGGAAGATCATACACACAGCTACATCTCTGCCCTGCGCAGCGGAGCTGATACATAAAAATCTCCGCAAGATAATGGATCACGCAAGCAGTGCTGAGCTTGGTTACACGCGCCGTATCGTGAGCGACGATAACGACTTCTGCGCGGTGGACATACTCAGCTGCCCGCTGTACGATCTTGCGGTCAGGATCGGCGTACCGGAGGTCTGTCAGACCGTCTGCGCTATGGACAAGGTGTATATGACGGGATTCAGGCATATCCGCTACGAACGCACAAAGTCGGTAGCGGAGGGTGACGACTGCTGCGATTACAGGCTCAGATGGGACAAAAGCAAGGAATAAGGTATAGGGGGCATTCTGATGAAATACTCATTCAAGGCGTGGTGCATAGGGCACTTCTTTCACAGCGCCTGCAAGAAGGAATATAAAAGACGGGGTATCCCCAAAAAATCGGTTATGAAAATAGCTCTCGAACATAAGAAGATAACCATACGAGCCAAAAATATGAGCCACGGCAAGCTGATGTCATCGTATCTCATGGGGATATATTTCATCGCCATGAACAGGCATTCGGGACTTTCGCCGCAGGAGAATTACGATATCCTCGAATCCGCCATGCGGAACAACAGGATGTTCAAAAAAGGTCTCGGAACAGCCGAGCAGTATCTCGATGAAAAGAACACCCCCGCACGAATGAAGTGGGCGGAGGAGAGCCATAAAGTAAAGGGCGAGAACAACTGGGTGGTCGATGTTCTGCCGAGATGCAAGGATTTTGACCTCGGGTATGATTATCACGAGTGCGGGATATGCAAGATATGCCGCGACGAGGGCTGCTTTGAGCTTGCAAAATATCTGTGCAAACTCGATTATGTTATCGCAGATATGATGGGTGTGAAGCTCGTGCGGACGCAGACTCTCGCGGAGGGCGGGGACTTCTGCGATTTCCGGTACAGTCTGAAATAATGGCACAATATAGTAGGAAGCGTCTAACTTACATCGAAAGGAAAATATCCGATGAAAAGATCATTCAAATACAGGCTGCTGCTCAAAGCATTCCGGATCCTGCACGCCAAGAAGATAATGGCTGCACCTGCCGCAAAAGCACAGAAAATATTCAAAAAGGCGTACAAGGGTGAGAATATCCCCGCTATGAGCGACCACGAGCTGCGGATAACCGTGGGAAAGGTCAAGGGCTCGGCGGTTGTGTACTACAAGCACATAAAGCCGTGCGAAAGGCTCGCAATATACCTTGTCGGGGGCGGTCTGCTGAAATATCCTCAGCCCGCGCAGGCAAGGTATATTGCGAGCCTTTCGCACGGCTTTATGTGCTTGTAGTACACAACCGCCGAGCCCTTGACCTTTCCCACGGTT
>JAILFE010000385.1 GCA_024697725.1 Oscillospiraceae bacterium | reverse complement strand
GATCAGGAAACCGTTGCCAACGCAAAGACCACGGCACTTGCAGCGATCGAAGCGGCAACGACGGAAGATGAAGTTACAGCGGCATTGAACGCTTTCAATAATGCAATTGCTGGCTGCACCAAGAGCAGCACAACCAAGCCTACACCAACTCCCAAACCGCAGCCGCAGCCCAAGCCAAAGCCGAGACCTCGTCCCATACCCACCCCCGAGCCCGAGCCGGAGCCTCAGCCGGAATCAAAGCCAGAGCCCAAGCCCAAGCCCGTAAAAACAGAGGAATTTACAGTATCCTTCGATCCAAACGGCGGCACGGCTGTTGCATCGCAGAAGGTTGAAAGCGGAAAGACAGCATCAAGACCTACAGACCCCCAAAAGAGCGGCTCGGCATTCAAAAACTGGACACTCGACGGCAAGGAGTATAACTTCGGTACACCAGTAACGGCAAATATCACGATTACGGCTGTATGGACGGCAACACCCGAAAAGCCCGAAGTTCCCGAAAACACATCATTTGTATACAACGGAACAGAGCAGAGCGTAAAGATCACAGGTTTTGACCCCAACACTATGGTTATCAGCGGCACGACATCCGCAACACTCCCCGGAACATATACGGCAACGATATCACTGAAAGACGGCTGCACATGGGCAGACGGCACAATGGGTGATATCACCGTTACATGGCAGATAACATCCGCACCCGCAACAAAGTATTCGATATCCGCACCCGCGGGAGTAACGGCATCGGCAACATCCGCACAGCAGGGTGATACTATCACCGTGACTATGAACGATCAGACTATCGCTGTTATCAATTCGGACGGACGCGAAATTGCACGTATCAGCGGCTATACCGGAACATTCACGATGCCGGCATCGAATGTGACTCTTTCGATAATCCCGACAAGCAATATGTTCGCAGGGAAGAACCCGAATTCGTATGTTTTCGTTTATGACGCAGACATGAATCAGAAAATGATGAGAGCCTCCAATACAGGCAGCATCACACTCAAGCTCGGCAGCGATAATGCCGGAAAGACCGTAACACTCTACGCGGAAAAGAAATCCACAAAGGAAAAGCTCGCAGAAGCGACCGCAGACGAGGACGGCAATGTAACTCTTGAAATAGGTTACGGCAAGAATTATACTCTCGTTATAGAATAAGCGATATCACAGCAATATTTGAGCCCGTTCATCAATAATGAACGGGCTCTGTTTTTGTGTCATTCTGCGCCGCGGTGAATAGTATGAACAAGGGAGGAAACACAATGCATCTCCCCGAAGGACACAAAAGCACAAGAATTCCATATGTCCGCGCAGGAGCATAAACGGTGTTTTATGTGCGCGGAGCATACCAAGCGGGAGGAATGGATAAAATGAGTTCATATACTATTGCTTTTCCCTCGGCGACCTATGCGGCGAAGGCTGCCCGTCTGCTCGGAGCAGAGGGGATAAGGACACAGATCATAAGAACTCCGCGCACTCTTGCCAAGGGCTGCGGATACAGTGTGATCGCCTACGCCGAGGCTGACAGGACAGCAAAAATACTTGAGGACAGCGGCATGAACTACAGGGCTGTTTCCGAGGGACACAGGTAGCGTCATAGCCGCACGGAAGGAACGGCTGAAATGGTTAATTTTGATAATGCTGCCACGACCTTTCCGAAGCCGTACAGCGTGCGCAGAGCCGCCGCCGCTGCCTTGCGGGATTACGGCGGGAACCCCGGACGCAGCGGACACGATATCTCGCTCGCCGCATCGGAACAGGTCTATAATGCACGGGAAAAGGCTGCCGCATTTTTCGGCGCCGAGCCCGAGGATACAGTGTTTACTCTCAACTGCACTCATGCACTGAATTTTGCGGTGAAGGGCATACTGAAACCGGGAGATCATGTTATAATATCATCTATGGAGCACAATTCCGTGTTCCGCCCGGTGTATGCGCTCGCCTCGAAGGGAGTAATGTACAGCATCGCGCCGGTCTCGGCGGACAGCAGTATAACACTGAAAAACATCATGCGCGAGATAACGCCCTTCACAAGGGCGGTTGTCTTTACCATGGGGAGCAATGTGACGGGTCAGCTCATGCCGTTTGCTGGGATAGGCAGGCTCTGTGCCGAAAGAGGCATATGCTTTATTGCAGACGGAGCACAGGCGTGCGGCGTGGTGCCGATCGATATCGGGAAGGATAATATCAATTTCCTTTGCTGTGCCGCGCACAAGGGGCTGTATGCGGCTGCGGGGACGGGACTGCTCGTTTCCGACGGGAAATTCCGCCTGAGACCTATAATAGAAGGCGGGACGGGGAGCACATCCCTTGACCCTGAGCAGCCGGATATCCTGCCCGATGCACTGGAAAGCGGAACGATAAATACCGTCGGGGCGATATCGCTCTCGGCGGGGATCGACTTTGTGAAAAATACCGGTATCGGCAATATCTTTTCGCATGAGAGCGAGCTTTGTGCGATATTCATATCGGAGATGAAGAAAATAAAGGAAGTAAAGATATACAGGAGCGATGAAGCAAAGTATCTGCCGATAGTGCTGTTCAATATAGAAGGGGTGCTCCCCGAAAAAACGGCGGGATTTCTCAATTCGCGGGGATATGCCCTTCGTGCGGGGCTGCACTGCGCAGGACTTGCGCACAGGACGATAGGTACACTTCCCGACGGTGCGGTGAGATTCGCGCCGTCCGTATTCAACACCGCAGATGAGGTCATGGGACTTTGCCGTGCCGTCGCACAGGCAGTAAAGACGCTTTGAAAAGAATAAAGAAGAAATAGTAATCAAGGTATCGGCGAAGCCGATACCTTGATTATTCTATATTCTTTCTTCTTATTTATTATTTCAGTTTTAGTGCCCCCGTGCCTTTCCACATTCCCATTATCATTCCGGGAATACTCCCGAAAGGTCGAAATCGGGAGTGTATTCCTCCTTTGCCGAGGAACGCTCCTGCATATAGCCTTCAAGTCCGAGCTCTTGTGCGGCTTCGAGCACGCGCTCGTATTCATAGGTGTATATCCTGCGGGATATCTCGGGATATTCGCTGCTTTTGTAGAACGGCGTGTACTGGCTCATAAGACTGAGCCTGAAGCTGTCACGCGGGAGAGATGACAGGAATTTCAGTATCTCGATGCTGTCACGGTAAAGCTTAGGGAGTACGAGATGACGGACGATAACTCCCTTTTTCATATATTCTCCCTCGAAAACGCAGCCGCCTGTCTGACGGCACATCTCTTTCACGGCGTTTTCGGCGATCATCGGGTAATCGGGTGCAGAGGAATAACGCCCTGCCGCTTCGGGAGAATGGTATTTCAGATCGGGAAGATATATGTCGATATATCCGTCGAGCATCCTGAGCGTATCTGTATCCTCATATCCGCCGCAGTTGAACACTATGGGGATATCGATCTTCGGACGAGCGATATCAAGTGCGGCTATGAGCTGCGGCACATAATGTGAGGCACTCACCGCCTCGATGCAGGCGGCACCCTTATCCCGAAGCTCGATGAATATATCCGCGAGCCTTTCCGCCGATATCTCTGCGCCGTGATTCTCGGCAGATATCTTATAGTTCTGGCAGTAGACGCATCCGAGAGAGCA
>JAILFE010000377.1 GCA_024697725.1 Oscillospiraceae bacterium | reverse complement strand
AGCTCGTCTGCCATATCATGCACGGCTTTTTTGACCCTTGCGCGGGTCTTCTGCCAGTCTCCCGAGGAGAGCTTGTTTATCCTGACATTATCATCGTCGGGACCTATATATCTCGACACAAGGTCGAGCTGTGTGACCGGCACGTACAGAACATCGGTGCCTGCGTACTTTATAGTGATATAATCCTTGACAACGCCGTCGTTTTCGATCTTGGTTATCCCGTTGAAGTGCCCTATTCCGTAAAGCGCGTGTACCACGGGATCGCCGACTGATATATCCGAGAGAGAATGTATCTCCGCCGCGTTTTTCTTCTTTTTTGCGAGCCTGCGCTTGGCTGTCATAGCCTTGGACTGGGTTATCAGCGCCGTCCTGCTCTCGGGGAAATCATACCCCGATGAGAGCGAGCCCGTCATAAGCAGGACATGACCCGCCGCAGGTACGGAGGAATCATCGGCTATCGAGCAGGAAAGCCCGTATTCGCGCAGATCGGAGGCTATTATCGGAAGTGTCTTCTCCGAACCCGCCATGACTATCACTGAATAGCCGCGGTCGGTGAACGAGCGGAGATCTTCATCGAGCTGACGCATCTCGCCGCCCCACGGTGCGGTCTGGAAAGCAGTCGCCGCGATGAGCCGTTTGAAGCTGACATCGCTCTTTCTTAAAAAGGTATCCGCGAATATGCAGCGGCAGCCGAGAGCCTTTTCGACTATATCGGAAAATCCGAGCATATACCCTTCGAGCCCGCGGCACAAACTCCCGTCGTCGAGCAGGAGCTTTATATCCTCGGAATAATGCGAGAACACTCCCCTTGCCTTGTCTGCAGCATTATGATACTCGCTGAATATGACAACACCATCGGCGCCTATATAATCAAATATAAGCGCTGACGTATCATATGCTATTGAGAAATATTTATCTATCGAGCCCACGCTCCCGCCGCCTGATATAACATCGACATCATGCGCGAGCTTCTGACGGATAACATCGGTCTTCCGTCCTCTTACCGATGAGGAGAGCCTGTTTATCGCTCCGATGAACTCTTCGTCCGATCCGAAAAGCACCTCGAGCGCGGGCGGTATCTCTATTATATCTGTCTGTTCAAAGCGGCGCTGGCTCTCGGTATCGAAGAAGGATATCGTATCTATCTCGTCGTCCCAGAGCTCTATCCTGACAGGATGCTCCGACTGCACGGGGAATATATCTATTATCGAGCCGCGCACCGAGAACTGCGATCTCCCCTCGACAGTATCACAGCGCGAATAACCCGCTCTCACGAGCTGCTGTGTGAGTACGGCAGTATCGACCGTACCACCCTTTTCGAGCAGAAGGGTATATTTCGTCAGCACATCTGGCGGCAGTGCCTGCTGCATCACAGCCTCCGCCGACGCGCATATTATACGGCAGCTTTTGTCCTTCAAGCGGGACAGGGCGCCGAGCCGCGCATATTCGTATTCACGCGACACCGATTCCACGTCCACGAGCGTGATATCCTTAGCGGGATATACGAGCGCCGTATCGGCGGACGCCATAGCGTTGATATCATCGGCTATCCTTCGAGCACACGCCTCATCCTCGGTTATCACAAGAACCGTCCGTTCCCGCGACAGCTTCAGTGCCAGCATCGCCTTGTGCACGGACGAGAGCCCCGTCACCGAAAGAGGGCTCTCGCCCTCTCCGACTGCACGGCTGACTTCACCGAATGCCGGTATGATATCATTGACCCGGTCAAAGACCTTCATCCCTAATCCTCCCCGAAAATCACGAAAACAGCAGGCTTTATATCAGTTCTTTTCCGTATCGCCGCCGTCTGCGGGCTTTTTGCCTTTCTTTGCACTGCCTGTATTGTTGAATCTGTTCATGGCATCATTTATCCTGCCGCCGACTATCATCGCTATAGCTTCACAGGCATTGTCCGCTGCTTCATGGATAAGCGGCAGCTCATCATTTGTAAAGCGCGACAGCACCCAGTCTGCAAGGTCGTATTCCCTGTTCGGGCGGTCGCCGATGCCTATCTTTATCCGCGGTATATTATCCGAGCCCGTAAGGTATATTATCGACTTCATGCCGTTGTGTCCGCCGTCCGAGCCCTTCCTGCGTATCCTTATATGCGAGGGTGCAAGAGTTATATCATCAAAGCAGACTATCACTCTTTCGGGCGGTATCTTATAGAAGTTCATTGCTTCTGTTACCGCCTGTCCGCTGTTGTTCATATATGTGGACGGCTTCATAACAAGGCAGTGCTTCCCCTCTATCATCACATCGCCGGTGAGCGACTTGAAACGCAGCTTCTTTATATCAAAGCGGTATTTTTCCGCAAGAGTATCGACTGTCATAAAGCCTGCGTTGTGTCTTGTATCCTCATACTGCGTGCCGGGATTGCCGAGCCCGGCTATTATATACTCAACGGGACCCGTGGGCGCACTGCCCGTTCCCGATGCACCCAGCCTGTCAAAAATATCAAATATGCTCATAGAAAACACTTCCTCCGAAAAATGCATACATATTGATTATACTATTTTTCCGGGCAGCTTGTCAAGCCGTTTTTCGGTGAAATCAACCGTCTCATAATATCCGCTCCGTATATTATTTTGCAATTATTACATTTAGTAACAAACAATCCCCCGCATATCCATATATCATGAATATACGGGGGATATTTTCAGCTGTGGTATCCGTTGAGCCCTGTTTTTCTCATTATCGAGGGAAAATCGCGGTAGACCAGATCCATATCGACATATCCGCTCGTGCCGCCGGGTCTGCCCGTAAAGCTGTACTGCCGCACATCATACCTTTTGCAGCGCGGCTCGCCCTTGCTTATCTTTGCGACCCATGCGGAATATCTTTCCGGTATCTCCCCGGAAAGATTCGTCACAAAAAACGAATCATAGCTGTACACCCCGGCAAAGCATCCGTTTTTTTCGAGCGTACCGCAGAACGCCGAGACCATATCCGAGCAGACAGAGCGCGGCATGAGCGAATGCTTTCTCTCCTCGATATCATAATACAGCGGCAGTTCAAAGCACCTGTCGCCGATTATCCTCAGCATCGCCTCCGCTTCGCGGACAGCATCGTCCGGGCTGTCGGCATAGCTGTAGTGATATGCTCCGATATCCATGCCGCATTTTCTTGCGCGGTCATAGTTCTCGGCGAATCTCCTGTCCGTCTGCGAGGGAGAATATCTCCCGTACCCTGTACGCAGTATCACGATATCTATCCCCGAAGCCTTCAGCTTTTCAAAATCGACGCTGCCGTTGTGGTGGGAAAGGTCAACTGCCTTTTTGGGATCCATCATCTTCCTCCTTTTCGCTGATAAGGTCTATCATCCCGGCGAATATCCTCTGCACGCTACGTGGCATAATCCCCATTGCCGAGGCGTTCTCGCATATGCTTATAAGCTCCGAGGCGCAGAACGCGAATACCACGGCATTTCTGAGATAAGCGGTGCCGAGTATCCTGTCCGCCTGATTTGCGCTCGCCACGAGCAGAAGTATGCATACCTTGCGGACTATCCCCTTAAACGCCGCCGAAGAACTGAGCTTTCCCGAGGGCGTTTTGTCCGACTTTGCGAAAAGCGCCGCTGAGAGCATCCCCATTACCGTATCCACGCCCATAAAGACTATCAGAGCAATGATGCCATTGTCCCAAGCCCCGAAGAATCCCGCGATGATGCCTCCCGCAAGCCCCGAAAGCGATACTGTGACTGCTCTTGCGATCCTGCCGCCCATATCATCACACACTGTGCCACATCCTTTCAAGTATATTTATTATCCGTATACCGTTGTCGAATTCAGTCCGCTAGCCGATGAAGCCGTGTAGCTGCCGGTGTTCGTACCGAAATAGAGCGTATCCCAGTACGTTACGCCCGGACTGAACCAGTTGTAGCGGTATTCAACGCGGAGTATGGGATACGTTCCTCCCGAAAACGACCACGATATCAATTCAAATATCTCATTGTCAAACCACGGGTGTCCCGTAAGGACCTGTTCGAGCAGCTCGCCTGTGACTGCATCGTATATCTGCCCGCCGTAGTCCGACATATACATACCATCAGACTCACGGCATATGCGCCCGTTGTTCACGAACCGGAACTTCGGCTTTATCATCCTCTGCGGATCCTCCTGCGTCCAGTACGGCACATAATCGGGAGATACGGGCGCATCCTCTTCGCTCGGCTTTTCGGGGTCGATCATTGACGGCGGTACGGTCTCCCCGGGCGGGAACGTCCAGTACATCGGCACGCTGACATTCACGGGATCATATCCGCAAAGATCATCATCGGCGGCATGGTATACACCGTTTTTTGTCACGGTCTTGCTGCTTATAGGGATATTCACGGTCACAATGTCATATCCGTCGCAGCCGTCGTCCGCAGCTCGGTATACGCCGCCTGCCGTGATCGTCTTCGGCGCAAGTGAACAGCCTGCCTGTCCGAGCACATATCCTGTCGTAAAGCTGATACAGTCCATTATTCCTCTTCCTCCTCCGAGATGACGACCGACGCGGGGACATTGCCGTCCCACGAAACATCGGCAGAAAGGGTATGCCCGCAGTAATCATACCGGAGCTTTGTTATCTTACGGCTGT
>JAILFE010000370.1 GCA_024697725.1 Oscillospiraceae bacterium | reverse complement strand
AAACGGCACTGTCACCGAGACCGACAAGCGCACGAACGAATGGGCATGGAAACATTTCCACGCGGCGGACAACACCACGAGCTATGTTCCTCTTGCGGGAGATGTTGTGTTCGACGGCGTCGATTTCGGATACGACCCCGAAAAGACGGTGCTCCATGACGTGAGACTGCACGCGCTCCCCGGTCAGAAGATAGCCTTTGTCGGAAGCACGGGCGCGGGCAAGACCACGATAACCAACCTTATCAACCGATTCTATGACATACAGGACGGAAAGATACGCTACGACGGGATAAACGTCAACAAGATAAAGAAAGCCGATCTGCGGCGCAGTCTCGGTATCGTGCTCCAGGACACACACCTGTTCACCGATACCGTGCGCGAGAATATCAGATACGGCAGGCTCGACGCGACCGACGAGGAAGTCGAGGCAGCGGCAAAGCTCGCCAATGCGGACGGATTCATAAGACGTCTCCCGAACGGATACGATACGATGCTCACGGGCGACGGCTCCAATCTCTCCAAGGGACAGAGCCAGCTCCTTGCGATCGCGCGTGCGGCTATCGCAGACCCGCCCGTGCTGATACTCGACGAAGCGACGAGCTCGATAGATACGCGCACAGAGCGCATAGTGCAGGAAGGCACAGACAAGCTGATGAAGGGCAGGACGACCTTTGTCATAGCGCACAGGCTCTCCACCGTCCGCAACAGCGACTGCATAATCGTGCTCGAACACGGACGCATCATCGAGAGCGGCACACACGAAAAGCTGATCGAGCAGAAGGGCAAATACTACAGCCTCTATACGGGCAATTTCGCAGAAGGATAAGCTATGACAGATATCATAAAAAAGCTTGAAGTTTCGTGCGATGCATCGGATGAAGAACTGAAAAGCCTGATAGATTCGGAAAGCTGTGACACCGCGCTGTACGAAGCTGCGGACAGGGTTCGCAGGGCGAATTACGGCACCGATGTATATATGCGTGGACTTATCGAATTCACTTCATACTGCAAAAACGACTGCTTCTACTGCGGACTGCGAAGGAGCAACCGTTCTGCGGTGCGCTACCGCCTTGAAAAGAGCGATATCCTTGGATGCGCACGCGCGGGATACGGGCTCGGGTTCCGCACGTTCGTGCTCCAGGGCGGCGAGGATATGCACTATACCGATGATATGATATGCGATATCGTATCGGCTCTGAAAGCAGAGTTCCCCGAATGCGCGGTGACGCTCTCCATAGGCGAAAAGAGCCGCGAAAGCTATCAGAGCTATTATGACGCGGGCGCGGACAGATATCTCCTGCGCCACGAGACTGCCGACAATGCACACTATTCAAAGCTCCACCCCGACACACTCAGCGCGGAGAACAGAAAGCGCTGTCTATACGATCTCAAAGAGATAGGCTATCAGGTCGGCGCGGGATTCATGGTCGGTTCGCCGTACCAGACGGTGAACGAACTTATCGCCGATCTGCGCTTCATGCAAAAGCTGGAGCCCGATATGATAGGGATAGGACCGTTCATCCCGCACAGGGACACGCCGTTCAGGGATATGCCCGCAGGCACGCTCGGACTGACGCTGCGTATGCTCGCCATAACAAGGCTGATGTTCCCCTATGCGCTCATCCCGGCAACGACCGCTCTCGGGACCATATCCCCCGACGGGCGCGAACGCGGGCTTCGTGCGGGAGCGAATGTCATAATGCCGAACCTCTCCCCCGCGGACGTGCGGAAATACTACGAGCTCTACAACAACAAGATATGCTCCGGCGATGAAGCTGCGGAATCTGTGCTCATAATGGGCAGAAGGATAAAAGACTGCGGCTACACACCCGTTAGCGCCCGCGGGGATGTTCGGCGGGGCGGCGGGGAGCCCCCGCTGGCACCTCGCGGAGTTAGTTAATAGCGGCGGTTCTGTTACCCCCGCGTTTGTTACAGGAAGAGCAAAACAAATGTCTTGCAATAACATAATGACAAGGTTTTGGCTCAAGCCTTTTTTCCCAAAAGGCTTGCGGGTTTCCAAAGGGCAGCGCCCTTGGTCGCGCTCCGCAGAGCGCGAAACTCCCCTCCCACAAAGAGCTCCGCCAGGGGGTGAATTGAAAACAGTCCGGGGGACTGTTTTCAAGAGGGGGACGCCCTGCGATAGAGGGCGTCCCCCTGAGATGCCTTTCGGTAAACGGAAAAGCCTTTTAAACCCTGAGATGCCTTTCAAGATATTATAAGCCTGTAAATCAGCCATACACTAAGAAACACCTATTTAATAATCTTTTTCACCGCGCTGCCGAGTTTCCGGCGGCGTTCTCTGTTCATAAGGTGGCGTATGTAGGCGAAGGTCTTATCCTCGCCCTTCTCCGCGAGCATTATCAGCAGGAATTCGAGCCTGTGAGATGTCTTTTCGCTGATGAGCCTTTTGCCCTTGCCCTTTTCAAAGTAATCGAGCGGGGAATGATCGGTGTAGTTCTCGCCCATGTATATCTTGCTTGCGGCAACGCGGTCGCAGAACATCTCGATGACATAGTTTATCGGCATATCCACACCTTCAAGGCGGCGGGTAGTGCAGTTGTAGTCCGTCCAGTATTCAAAATGGTGCTTGTTGCGCCCCTTGTGATGCAGCCATGCGGAGGAATAGCCCTTTTTCTCGCGCTCCGCTTCGTTAGGGCTGCGTGTGCCCTGGTAATTCATGCAGCTCACGATGAATTCCGCAGGGCTGTATTTTGAAAGGTCGTGGAAAAGTCCCTGAACGGGGATGCCCGCCCTTATGCAGTTCTTTATCACCTCGTGGCGGTGTCTCGTTATCGTTCTGAAATGTGCAGCCGCTTTGTTCATACAGGCACTCTCCTTTTCGGTCGGTTTTTGTTATACATATTATAATACATTTTTTCCGTCTTTTCAATAGCTGATTTATAAAACACCTGAAGAACTGATTTTTCTGCCTGCAAATGCAAGTTCGGGAAATAATCCTGCAAATTTTTTACAATTCTATTGACAAATACTTACCATACTGCTATAATAACAATGTATGAATTTCAGTACTGCTTTCAGGGTAGTATATCGTTTTATCTATAATAAAAAGGAGAAGATCATTATGTCAATAAGAATAGGTATCTACGGATACGGAAATCTCGGCAGGGGCGTTGAGTATGCAATAAAGCAGAATCCCGATACCGAGCTCGTTGCTGTTTTCACAAGACGCGATCCTTCGACGGTAAAGGTAAATTCCGGTGCAGAAGTCGTTTCCGCGGATAAGGTCGGAGAATGGAAGGATAAGATAGATGTCATGATAATCTGCGGCGGTTCGGCTACCGACCTTCCCGTGCAGACTCCCGCTCTCGCAAAGCAGTTCAATGTTATCGACAGCTTCGATACTCACGCAAGGATACCCGAGCATTTCGCAAATGTCGATGCAGCCGCTAAGGAGACCGGTCATATCGCTGTTATATCCGTGGGCTGGGATCCGGGTATGTTCTCGCTCCAGAGACTTCTTTCAAATGTGATACTCCGCGACGGAGCTGATTATACCTTCTGGGGCAGGGGAGTGAGCCAGGGCCATTCCGATGCTATACGCCGCGTAAAGGGCGTGAAGGACGCAAAGCAGTATACCGTTCCCGTTGAAAGCGCTGTTGAAGCTGCACGCAGCGGCAGCCGTCCCGAGCTTTCCACACGCCAGAAGCATACAAGAGAATGCTGGGTAGTTCCCGAGGAGGGCGCCGATCTTGCGCAGATCGAGCACGATATCAAGACTATGCCCAACTATTTCAGCGATTATGATACCACTGTGAACTTTATCACAGAAGAAGAGCTGAAAAGAGATCACAGCGGACTTCCGCACGGCGGCTTTGTTATCCGCACGGGCTCGACCGGTGAGAACGGAAAGAGCAATCAGGTGATAGAGTACAATATCAAGCTGGATTCCAATCCGGAGTTCACAGCGTGCATACTCGTTGCTTATGCAAGAGCTGCTGTAAGACTTGCAGGAGAAGGCGCAAAGGGCTGCAAGACGGTGTTTGATATAGCTCCCGCGTATCTCGCACCCGAGGACGGCGATTTCCTCAGAGCGCATATGCTCTAAGCGGCGGGGAGCCCCCGCTGGGCGGCGGGGAGCCCCCGCGGGCGAATCGCGTTGTCAGTGAAT
>JAILFE010000355.1 GCA_024697725.1 Oscillospiraceae bacterium | reverse complement strand
TACACCGGGGCGTACAGCAGACAGCATCAAAGATCATCAGGGTATATATAGAAGGAAAAATCAAGAACCTGCTTATTCAGCCTAAGATCTCATCTCTTGCGTCAGCCCATTTTTTGTTTTCCGCGTCGATGATCGAATTGAATTCATCCTCGCCCTTGCCTGCAAATGCAGCTTCTGCGAGCTTGATCTTGAAGTTGTCGGTATCGCCGCTCCATACGCCGACACCGGATCTTGTATCTATCTCATTGAACTTTCCGATAAGCTCCTCCGGAACAGATGCCTTTTCAAAGAATACCGCACCGGAAAAACCGGAAAGATTATCAGGCAGAGGCGCATCAACGCTTGCGGGTATCATGCCCTCCTTCTGAGCGAATCCGGATTCACCCACGAACCATTCAACATATCTCTTTGCAAGTTCTATATTATCGGAATTCTTGTTGACACCTACGCAGTAATCGGAGGTTGTCTCCGCATACTGCTTTCCGTCGGGTGCAGTTATCGGTACAGGCATATATCCGATATCATCGGGATTTTCAGCCTGCTCCTGAAACTGTGCGATAGCCCACGAGCCCATGACCATTGTGCCTATCTTGCCTTCGCCCATCCATACCTTGGAGGATTCCCATTCCGTTGTCATATGATCTTCTTCTATAAGAGCACTGTCGGAGAACAGGTCAAAAAGCAGCTTATAAACGGAATAATAACCGCCGTTACGGTCAAAGAGATCAAGTCTGTCGGTAAGCAGCTTGTTTTCGTACTCTGCATCACCCGAAGCAGACATAACGAGGCTTTGCCACTGTGTAATAGTCCAGCTTGCATCTGCAAACTGTGTGTAATAAGGGATCGCTTCGGTATTGTCTCTTATCATATGGAGGTCTGCGAGAAATTCATCCGGAGTAGTCGGAAGCTCGGTTATCCCCGCATCAGCCCAAACCTTTTTGTTGTACAGGACACCTACTGCATTTCCGCCGTATGCGATACCGTAAACATTCTTGTCTGCGTCCATTTTCTTATCCGCCCAGCGGTATTTGGCAGACATCTCATCGTATGTACCGAGAGGTTCAAAGAAATTGGAAAGATCCTTGAGCTCAACGTCATCGGGGATCATGAGGACATCGCCGTAATCCGTCGTTCCCATTCTTGTAGCGACCGTTCCGGTGTAATCCTGATAGCCGACATACTCGACACTGCAGTTGTACGCCTGCTCGAAAGCCTCGGTGATAGCGTCGAGCGAACCGTCATCAACGCGGTCGGTGCGGTTCGTGAGAACCTCAAGCGTAACACCGCCTGCATCAAAGGCATCTCCGTTATCGGTCTTTTCGGCTGCGGAAGTATCGGCAGCCGCTGCTGTTTCGTCATTCTTTGCAGTTTCGCCGGAATCCTTTTTTTCGGTATCTGCCGCAGCTTTTGTTGTTTCTGCACCGGAATTGCCCGACACACTGCCGGAAGAAGTATTTCCGCATCCCGAAAGAGATGCCATTGCAGATATTGATACAACTGCCGCCACAACAGCGGATATTTTTCTCATAGATCTCATAATTAACGACCTCCGTAAAATAAATTTAATTTTATTATAGATTCAGATTTATCTTGATGTCTTGAAATGAGTATATCATCGTTTTTTATAAATGTCAATACCATAACTAATTTTAAGCAGCATTTCTTTGAAAGTTTGTTAATTACGCTTTATGTATTAAGTGAACTTTGTGCAAAAGCAACAAATATATTGCATACAATAAAAATCACAGTAAAAAAAAATGAACCAGCTCGGTTGGATAACAACTGAGCCGGTTCACCTAAACAAAACAAAGGAAAGGCAGTTTGCCGAACTATATCGGCAGTGATCGGAAGGTAAATAGAAACACTATTGCATTCCTGATTGTAAGAACATTTAATTATCTGATACGCTTTACGGATTCCTTCTCAACCAGTTCACCGTCAACGGAAACCGATGATACCGCTTTATCCGGCGAGGCGATTCTCTCCAGCAGAGCATCGGCTGCCTTTTCAGCCATCTGCTTCGCGTTTACGCTTATCGTCGTTATAGGCGGTTCGCACACCTCGGATATGAGATAATTGTCGTATCCGACCACCGAAACATCATCGGGTACCCTGTATCCCTTTTCCTTGAGCTGCCGTATCACCATAAACGCTGTTTCATCGCAGTTGCAGACAAATGCTGTCGGCATCTCCGCAGGAAAATTTAACCTGATATCCATATTTCCGTTTTCGTCGCGGTCATCGAGCACCCATTCGTTGTTGACATTCATTCCCTTTTCCATCATCGAACGCAGAAAGCCCATATATCTGTCCATTATGCTCGATGTCGCTCTCACCGAGCCGACAAATCCAATTCTCCTGTGACCCATAGAATAGAGATAGTTAGTTATCCGATAACTTCCCTTAAAGCCGTTGGATATGACCGAATCTATGTCTTCATCGGGAAGATAATAATCGAGCAGAAGCAGCGGACGGATATTCCTGTTGAGCTCACGAACATATTCCGCGCTCACCTGTCCGAGCGATATAAGCGAATACACTCTGTTATCCGTTATCAGCTTCGGCATGACTAGAGCGTTTTCGTTTTCCTGAGAAAGCGTTTCGAGTATGCAGTAGTAATCGTGGGTATCAAGCACCTTTACGAGTGCATTATACATCGCCCAGTAGAACGAACCGTTCGGGTTCATGAACTTTTCGGGTATCAGCACGCCTACGGTATTCGGACCGGCATCGGACGACTTCACGGGAACATATCCCATTTCATCTGCGGTTTTCTTGATCTTCTCACGAAGCTCATCGCTCATTCCCTTTTTGTTTGACAAAGCCTTTGAAACGGTGACCGTACTTGTTCCGCAGACCTTTGCGATATCCGACAATGTTACAGCCTTTGCCATTTTGCAGCGCCTCCGTTCAGCATAATTGTGTTTTCAGATTATATTTTAACCTATTTTACTTTATTTGTCAATACCGTATAAATAAATTTCTGGCTTTTTTTAATTAAAACGCCGCTTTTTTTAACTCCGGGGTATTGAAATTTTCCGAAAGGCGTGATATAATAGGTATTAAGGTAACAAATCCACTGATGTATGAGGTGTTCTTATGGAAAAGGAAAAATTCAACATTGGTATCCTTGCAGCAAATCTGACCGATGTTTTCTCGAACGGGCTTATCAAGGGCGCGATATCCGCCGCAAAGCGCCTTGACGTGAACCTGACCGTTATACCCGGCAAATATCTCGGCATACAGCACCTCAACGATCAGTTCGATGCTCATTATGAGTATCAGTACAATGTGCTTTTCAGCTATGCAGCGAAGGCTCATTTTGATTATATTATCGCGCCGGTGGGAACTATCGCCTACGCTTACAACAACGAGCTCAAAAAGCAGTTTCTCGATACCTTTGCGGGAACTCCGGTTCTGTGTGTTGCATCGGATATAGAAGGATACGACTGTCTTGAATTTGACAACCGCTCCGGAATAAGATCGGCAGTAAGATATCTTGCAAAGCGCGGCAGAAAGCACATAGGCATAATGGCAGGCAATCTTGAAAACAGCGAGTGCAGGGAAAGATATGAAGCCTACCTCAGCGGTCTCGCGGAAAACGGTCTTGAATATAAGGACAGCTATCTCATGCAGTGCAATATGTCCCATGACTGCAGCACCGAAGCAGAAAAATTGCTTAATATCAACCCCGGGCTTGATGCTGTGATATGTATCAATGATATAATCGCATCGGTTGTCTATACTGTCATCAAGGAGCGCGGGCGGGATATAGGAAAAGATATAGCCGTTATAGGCTTTGACGATCAGCCGTTCGCAAAGGAGCTTGATCCAACCCTTGCGACCGTAAAGGCAGACGCTTCTCATCTCGGTAATGCCGCTGTCGAAAAAGCCGTGAATTATCTCAAAGGGATAGAAGATAACAGACATTTTGTAGATACCGTTTTTATTCCGAGGCAGTCATGTTTTGCCGATACTCGTTTTCTTCGTACACCCGAAAAGATCTTCTCGGGCGATACCTCCGAGGTCATAAACAGTCTCAGGAAATACATATCCGAAGCATCGGGAAATGAAGATGATGCCGAAAAACTGTTCACGCCCCTCGCCGATCTTATCTGTCTGCTTGAAAAAGAATTTATATTCGGTATTGCCGATGAAACTGCTTTACATTCCGCATCGGAAGCGATAGATAAAGTATTCACGGAGAATGATTCTTTTTTCGGAGAGATTGCAAAGCTCTATTCGCTGCATGAGAACCTCTATGTATGGCTCATGAGAAACAGCAGAGAAGAAAATCTGAATTTTGTTAAAATACTGTTCCACAGCTTCGGGAAAAAGCTCAGAGAAATGGCTGATCCGGTGCCGCCCAGATACGCAGAGCGCACTCACCTTGATAATCTCTTTATCCGCGATTCTCTTATGCTTGTCGGAGATTCCAAGGAAAGCTACGGAGACATTCTCAGAAGACTTCACAATATCGGTTCGGTCACAAGCTACCTTTATACTCTCGATGCTCCTATCACACACTATAACGGAGATGATCTTCCCGAAGATCTGAACTGGCTTTTCAGATCCTACTGCTACGGTGCAAACTGCTTCAACATTCCAGAAACAGAACAGCCAATGAAAACTCCCGATGTTTTCAATAACGAACATCTTGTATCGAACAGGGCAAGGATACTCATAGCAGTTGATCTTTTTTCCGCAGAAACACAGTACGGCATCGCTTTGCTCGAACCGGAAAGCTTTGAGCTTTTTTATGAGCTTGAACTTATTACATATCAGCTGAGTTCGGCTGTCCGTACACTTGATATCCTGAAAAATCTCAATAAGCTGCTTACGGATACAAAGCTCGCTCTTGCACTTGCAAACGACTATAAATACATCTACTGCATAGATATGAAAAATGACAGCTATATTGAATATGAGCGTGACAGCACAGAAAAGGATTTTGAAGTTGTATCGAACGGCACCGATTTTTACAAAGACTGCAAAGCGGAATGCGAGCTTAAAATACATAAGGAAGACCGAAGCAAATTCAAAGAAATATTTGATAAGTCCGCGTTTACTGAAAGAACAGATTCGGGCGATTCGTTCAGCTTTGATTACCGATATATCACCGACGAAGAACCTGTTTATTATCATCTTAAAACCATCAAGGGCAAGGACGAAAACGAGGACTACGTTTTTATCGGCGTTACAGATATAAATGCGCAGAAGCAGCGCGAACTGAAAGCGACCGAAGAAAGGCGGAGACTGGCGGGAATCTCAAATGCGCTTGCTTCGCGGTATGAGCTGCTGTTCTATATAAATGCAGGCACGGGAGAATATACAGCATATTCCTCAAATGAAAAAGACTCCGATCTTAAACAGGTGAACCATGGGCACGATTTTTTCGGAGATTCACATAAAAATATCGAGCCTTTTGTTCACCACGATGACCTTGAAATGCTGAAAAAGCACACTGACAAGGACAATCTGCTCGCTCTTCTGAGCGAAGATGAAAATGTTTCTTTCACATACAGGACTGTTGTAAATGACAATATACAGTATATGAATATGACCGCCGTAAGAATGACCGACAATGACGATCACATCATCATCGCCGTGAGCAATATCACTTCCGCAAAAATGAGAGAATTGGAACTGAAAAGGGAAATGTTCAGGGATTCACTGACGGGAGTAAAAAACAAATCCGCATACACAAATACCGAAAAGGAACTTGATTCTCTGATAAAAGAAGGAGTATGCGAGGAATTCTCGATTGCCGTATTCGATCTTAACGATCTGAAAAAGATCAACGATAATCTCGGTCATGATGAAGGTGATAAATACATAAGATCGGGTTCTTCTCTGATATGCAGGACATTCAAGCATTCACCCGTATTCAGGATAGGCGGAGATGAATTTGCCGCTGTCCTGAGAAATGACGACTACAAGGAACGTATTGCCCTCACGAAAAAAATGAAAGCTCAGGTCGAAGAAAACAAACGCAGCGGCGGTGCGGTGATCGCAGTCGGTATCGCGGATTACCTACCAGAAAGTGATAAATGCGTTCTTGAAGTATTCAAAAGAGCGGACAAGGAAATGTACACGGATAAGCGCAGACTTAAAGAAATATGATGTTATTGTATTGGCTCAAAACAAGGTCCATCATGCATCGGAAAAATAAATACGGTGACGAAGAATATCCGTCACCGTTATTATTTTTGTATGAAAGATTTGACGGTTAGGCAGAAGCCTTGGATCTTTTGATTATCTCAAGGCACATTCTTCCAGAATGATAAGGGCATTTCCATTCGCTTACGATGTCCTGCTCCTTCATAGGCCTTCTGTTTGCATGAGCACCCCAGTACCATTCTCCGCCCGGACGGGTATCAGCAATATATCTGCGGATATATCTCATGACATCCTCGGCAGCAGAAAGATAGCATCTGTCAGAGGTCTTTTCCCAGAGATTGATAAAGCCAAGCACCGCCTCGGACTGTACCCACCATATCCTGTCGGTATTCTTTATACCGCGCTCACATTCATTCAGTACAGAGCGGTCACGGAAAGCACACTCATATATGCTTTCCGCAAGCCTTTTATCCATTTCACTGATGTAATGCGTAAGCTCAGAGCCCTCAAGAAGCGAGCATCCGTTGTCAAGAAGCCAGCTCGCCTCAATATCGTGTCCGTAGCTGCGTAGGTCTATAAGCTCGTTGTAATTAAGATCAAAGAATACATTCAGCTGTTGTTTGTCAGGAGCATACACCTTTTTTCTGAATATTTCGAGTATCCTTATCATAGCGTCATGGATCCATTGTACCGGGCAGCAGCGATAAAGGTTGGCATACCCCTCAAAAATATGCAGAAGTGTATTCATCGTGCGGTCTGCTATCACATTATTTTCCGAGAGCTTGTCATTTACTGACAAATTCCATTCCCTGTCAAAGCTCTCCAGATATCCGCCGCTGTCCCTGCATTTATTTTCTATGATATCAAAAAGCTGCTTAGCTGCCTGCAAAGCATCTTCATTTCCGGTGAGCCTGTAATAAGAGGACAGGGCATACAATGCAAACGCCTGATTATATGTATGCTTTGTTGTATCAGCGGGCTTTCCGTCATGAGTGACAGACCAGTACACACCGCCGAATTCATCGTCAAAGCAGTGATCCGCTATGAAAGAATACGCATGGTCGGCTGCTTCCTTGTGTTTCGGTTCATGTGACATCATTGCAAGTTCAGAAAAGAACCATAATATGCGGCTCTGTAAAATAACGCCCTTATCTGCAACAGGATATAGGAACAGATCATAATTCATGCGCCCGTAAAATCCTCCGCATTTATCATCTTTCATTTTCAGCCAGAACGGTGTGATCTGCTTTTTCAGGATATATTCAGCCTCTCCGCAGACAGCACCAAGTTCATTATTATATTTCTTATCTTCTTCCGATCTCATGCTCCGCATCTCCCGCATCATCGTTTTCAAGAATGTAATCGTACAGCTTTTCCGCAGTCGTGAACGCAAGTCCGACATAGGTATCCGCGCAGCCGTAGTAAATTGCTATCCTGCCGCTCGGAGCATCACACAGCGCCGCACACGGGAAGCATACGTTCGGAACAAATCCGCGCTCCTCATACCACTCTTCGGGAGTGAGGATATAGCGGCTGCTGCGGTGCAGGACTCTTGAAGGTTCGTCCTTGTCAAGTATAGCCGTACCCATGCTGTACACAAAGCCGTTGCAGGTGCCGGTAACTCCGTGATATATCATCAGCCAGCCCTTGTCAGTTTCGATAGGTGCTGCTCCGCCGCCTATCTTTACATTTTCCCACCAGTTTCCGGTCTTGCCCATCACATGGCGGTGATGTCCCCAGTATTCAAGGTCGGGGCTTTCGCTGAGGAAAACATCTCCGAAGGGAGTATGGCCCGAATCGCTCGGACGGGACAGGAGCATATACTTTCCGTTGATCTTGCGCGGGAAAAGCACTCCGTTGCGGTTAAACGGCAGAAAAGGATTTTCAAGGCGGGTAAATGTCTTGAAATCGGTCGTCTTTGCCATACCGAGCGCAGCGCCGTAAGCGTCCTGACACCAGATTATGTAGTATGTATCGTCGATCCTGATAAGACGCGGATCGTAAGCATAGGAAGGCTCAAACGGAGTCCCGTTCTCATCGGTTAAATTTATCTTGTTCTCGTCAAACGTCCAGTGGATACCGTCCGCACTTCTGCCGAGGTAAATAAACGGGATACCGTCGGTCTGTTCAGCGCGGAAAACGCCGATAAAACCATTTTCATAAGGCTGTACAGCACTGTTGAAGATACGCGAAACACCCTTTGCGGGATTGCGTCCTATAATGGGATTTTCCCTGTATCTCCAGACAGGGAGCGTATTGTCGCCAGGCTGATCCTGCCACGGGAGAGAGCTGAGTTCATTTCCGATTATCCTTATCTTATCCATGAGTACATCCTCCTTGATCTTCAAGCGGCGGTCAGTTTTCTGATCTTCCCGATCAGCTTACAGATATTATATACCATAAAATAAATTAAGTCAATATCCCAAAATAAATTTTAATCTATTTTAAGCGATTTTTGTAGTATAGCACAACTATCAACCGAAATAGTTGTCAGTTATGC
>JAILFE010000287.1 GCA_024697725.1 Oscillospiraceae bacterium | reverse complement strand
TGCGTGACCGAGATTATCGTTGACAGCCTTGAAGTTGTCAAGGTCGATGATATATACCGCGAACAGATCGTTCTTTGAAGCGTCCCTGAGCCTTTCGGAAACGTGTTCATGGAAAGCGCCCTTGTTGAGTATGCCTGTGAGGGGATCGGTCTCCGCTTTTTCTATGAGGCGGAGCTCCTTGTTCATCTGTTCGTCAACGTTTATCAGGCTGCCGACCATCTGCTGCGGATGATCGTGTACCCTTACGATAGTCGCCTTGAGCTTGAACCAGCTGTATGTTCCGTCAAGGCAGAGTATACGGAATTCTCCTCTTATGGAAGTGTCGGAGCTGTTTCGTATCTCCCTGAGCTGTTCGCGCATACCGATGTCGTCGCTGTGGACGAGCCCGAGAAGCTCCATAGTCTCGGAATAACTGAATGTGTTCTTTCCGTCCTTCACCACATTGTCGGTATTTCCGTCAAGGGTGAGCACCCTGCGCGTAAAGTCGTAATCTATGATGATATCCTGCGACTGCACCGAGACCATCTTGAATTTTTCGCTCGTCCTTGCGATGACCTCGTTGCTTTTGAGAAGATAGAGTATCGACACGAAAAGGAGTATGAAAGCAAAGGATACGACGATTATGACTATTGCGACATTGCCGGATATCACGGAGCTCTGTTCGTTCACGACAGCCATGGGGAGTATCGTTGCGAAGTACCATTCATGCACCCCGACAGGTGTGAGGACCACGATGACATCCTCGCCGTCGATGCTTGTGCTGAGAACGGTATCCTTTTTGGATGACGGGGTGTAGAAGCTGATCTCTTCAAAGAGGTTCGTCATGCTGCTGTCAACGATATCGGTCTGTGAGACCGCGAGTACCGATCCGTCGTCCCTGAGCAGTATATTCGCCTCTCTTCCGGAGAAGCTCACGTTATTCAGAAGCTCCGAGAGCGTGCTCTTGTCGAATGTCCCGAATACCGTGCCCACGGATCTCCCGTCCCTCATTATCGGAACGGCAGCCACGAGCACATCCGAGCCGGTCTCATCCGTGATAGTTGATTCCGATATCGCGGTAGAGCCCTTCATGGCTTCCTTGAAGTAGTCCGAAAGAAGTATGTTCCCCGAGGTATGGCCGTTGTAGTTTATGGTCGTGCCTGCCTGGTCGGCGACGCCGATAGTCTTGAACGCGCCGATCCCCTTTGTCGCCATGATAGTGTTCTTCATGGCGTTGTAGTCGGTGAGGTCGATATCCTCGAAATATCTTTTCTGCGATTCGAGCATTATCAGCTGGTCATCGAGCTTTGTGCGGAATACGGCGGCAAGCGCACGGGTATTCTCGGTAAGATATGATTCGGTCGTATCTTCGATCTGTGAATCGACATTCCCCCTGAACCACATAAGGGTGAATGTCAGCATAGCTACCGTGAACAATACGGCAGTGAAGGTAGGTATATTTATCCTGACGGATTTTCCCATATATTTTTCTCCTTGGCAAAGACATACCGAGTCCAATAATGATAGTTTACGGATATTATAACCTGTTTTTTGTCTAAAGCCAACAGATTACTGTAAAAAAATCGGAGCAAACTGTGCATTTGTCAGTAAGGTTGGTCGATCATGCTCAAAAAGAATAATTTTCTGAGCGCCTTTTCCGCCGCAGCTTCGGGGAAACAAAAAAGCAGGCTCTCATATGAGAACCTGCTTTAAATAGTGCCGCTGACCGGGGTCGAACCGGTACGGATTTTGCTCCGAGGGATTTTAAGTCCCTTGTGTCTGCCTATTCCACCACAGCGGCATATAACATAAATAATTCTATCACAGAAAGTCATCCTTGTCAAGAGTTTGCGCAAATTTATAAAATGTTAACATTTTAACGGATAATTATATTGACATATCCTGCCGACAATGTTATAATATTAACGTATATAAGTAAGCACACGCAGCAGTCCGTACCGATGAGTGCGGACACAGTGGAAAGGATGATTTTATGGGACTTACTCTTGCCGAGAAAATTCTGAAGGCACACACCGTTGACGGTGAATTCAGGAAGGGTGAGGAGATCGGTCTGAAGATAGACCAGACACTCACACAGGACGCCACGGGTACTATGGCTTACATAGAATATGAAGCTATGGGCGTTGACAGAGTAAAGACAGAACGTTCCGTTGCGTATATCGACCACAATACGCTCCAGTCCGGCTTCGAGAATGCCGACGATCACCGCTTTATCGGTTCCGAGGCAAAGAAGCACGGTATATATTTCAGCCGTCCCGGAAACGGCATCTGCCACCAGGTGCATCTCGAACGCTTCGGCATCCCCGGAAAGACACTCATCGGCTCGGACAGCCATACCCCCACGGGCGGCGGTATCGGTATGATCGCGATAGGCGCGGGCGGACTCGATGTTGCTGTGGCAATGGGCGGCGGCGCTTATTATATCACATACCCGAAGATAGTCGGCGTTAAGCTCACGGGAAAGCTCTCCGCGTGGGTCTCCGCGAAGGATGTCATTCTTGAGATACTCCGCAGGATGTCCGTAAAGGGCGGCGTCGGCAAGATAATCGAATATTACGGCGAGGGCGTGAAGACTCTCTCCGTTCCCGAAAGAGCGACGATAACAAATATGGGCGCAGAGCTCGGCGCGACAACTTCCGTGTTCCCCTCCGATGACGTGACAAAGGGATTCCTCGAAGCACAGGGCAGGGGAGAGGTCTGGACAGAGCTTTCCGCCGATGCCGATGCGGTGTATGACGAAGAACTCGAGATCGACCTCTCAAAGCTCGTTCCGCTCGCAGCCTGTCCGCATTCTCCCGATAATGTCAAGACTATAGAGGAGCTTGCCGGCATGAAGATAGATCAGGTCTGCATAGGCTCCTGTACGAACAGCTCGCTGCTCGATATGCTCAAGGTAGCGCATATACTCAAGGGCAAGACCGTTTCGCCGAGCGTTTCGCTGGCGATAGCTCCCGGCTCGAAGCAGGTGCTCAATATGCTCGCGGATAACGGCGCTCTCTCGACGCTGATAGATTCGGGCGCAAGGATACTCGAAAGCGCCTGCGGTCCGTGTATCGGTATGGGTCAGTCGCCCAATTCCGCAGGTATATCGCTGAGAACTTTCAACCGCAACTTTGAAGGCCGCTCCGGTACAAAGGATGCGGGTATATATCTCGTGTCTCCCGAGACAGCTGCGGCTTCTGCCGTTGCGGGAGTGCTCACCGACCCGAGAACGCTCGGAGATATGCCCGAGTTCAAGCTCCCCGAGAAGTTCACGGTGAATGATAATATGATAGTTCCCCCCGCCGATGAGAAGGATATGGACAGCGTGGAGATACTGCGCGGTCCCAATATCAAGGCATATCCCAAGACAGCGCCTCTTGCCGAGGATATCGAATGCGGCGTTTCGCTGAAGGTAGGGGACAATATCACTACAGACCATATCATGCCCGCAGGCGCGAAGATACTTCCCCTGCGCTCGAATATACCCGAGATATCCAAGCACTGCTTTGCCGTGTGCGATACCCAGTTCCCCGAGAGAGCGAAGAGCATGGGCAGTTCGATAATCGTGGGCGGCTCGAATTACGGACAGGGCTCCTCGAGAGAGCACGCCGCGCTCGCACCGCTGTATCTCGGAGTAAAGGCTGTACTGGTGAAGAGCTTTGCGAGAATACACCGCTCAAACCTCATAAATGCGGGTATACTTCCGCTCACGTTCGTGAATGAGGGCGATTATGAGAAGATAGGACAGGGCGATGTGCTGAAGATAGAGGGTATAAGGAAGGCTGTCAGTGAAGGCAGAGCGGAAGTCACGGTGAAGGATGTCACGACAGGTGATGAGATACCGGTGCTCTGTGAGCTGACGGGACGCACAAGAGATATCATGCTCGAAGGCGGTCTGCTTGATTACACAAGAGAGCAGATGCGCAAGAAGGGTTGAGCGGCGGGGAGCCCCCGCGGGCGAATCGCGTTGATAGTGAATAACAGTTGTTCTGTAATACCCGCGTTTGTTATACAGTAACCGGAATTGCGCGTTAGCGAAACGGCGGGTCGAGCGCCGCCTCGCGCTCGCGGGGTCGAGGGGCAGCGCCCTCGCAGGTCAAGGGCGGAGCCCTTGTCGCCGTCCGCAGACGGCGAAATCCCCTCCCACAAAGAGCTCCGCAAGGGGTGAATTGAAAAACAGTCCGGGGGACTGTTTTTCAAGAGGGGAAGCCCTGCGATAGAGGGCGTCCCCCTGAGATGCCTTTCGGTAAATGGCTAAGCCTTGTCTATACCCGAAACATAAATGTAAAGACAAACGCTTTTCACATCCCCCGATAACCGAAACTAAATAAACTAAAAAAACCCATTTCCCGAATTATGGATGAAAAGGATAAAAGAGAAAAGTTCTCCCTGCCCGAGAAAGCGCCGGAGAATTATCAGTCGGTGCTGAATGTAAGGAACCGCGACCAGCGGGAACGTGATAAGCTCACGCCGCCGCAGGAGCAGCCCGATGTCATCGCCTGCTGCGGAAAGAACTGCGCTCTGTGCGAGTATTTCGTGCCGGAGGGCGCTTCGGATGAAAATACCGGCTGCCACGGCTGCGGTACGGGTACAGAAGAGAATGGTCTCGCCGAGACCTGCGATATCAGGATATGCTGTACGGAGAAGGGCTGCAAAAACTGCTCGGAATGTGCGGATTTCCCGTGCAATATGCTCCGCGCTTCGGCGCTCGAGGACGATGATACCGAGAGCCTTGTGGAGATGCGCTCGCGTACAGCTCTGTCAAGGGAGAATATGAAAAATGAAGTGATATTCGTTCTGTGCGGGCTTGCCGTCGGAGTGATAGTCGGAGCTGCGTTCGGTATATTCGCGGGCAGTCCCGCCGCGTCCGCTGCGGGCGGAGCCGCTGTAGGGGCGGGGATACCGCTGATAATACTCGCCGGAAGAAATGATTCTTGAAAGGAATGTTTATATGGATAAGATTATGATGAAAACACCGCTCGTTGAAATGGACGGAGATGAGATGACAAGGGTCATCTGGAAGATGATAAAGGATATGCTCCTTACCCCCTATATCGACCTGAAGACCGAGTATTACGATCTCGGGCTCAAAAACCGCAACGATACCGACGATCAGGTGACGGTCGATTCCGCAAATGCCGCTAAGAAGTACGGCGTTGCCGTAAAGTGCGCGACTATCACCCCGAACGCCGCAAGAATGACCGAGTATGACCTCAAGGAGATGTGGAAGTCTCCCAACGGTACGATCAGAGCGATACTCGACGGTACGGTGTTCCGCGCTCCGCTCATCGTCAAGGGTATCACTCCCTATATCCCTACATGGACAAAGCCTATCACTATCGCCCGTCACGCATACGGCGATGTGTATAAGAATACAGAGATGCAGGTCCCCAAGGGCTCGAAGTGCGAGCTCGTCTGCACCGATGAGAACGGCAATGAGACACGCTCCGAGATCTACGATTTCAAGGACAGCGCGGGTATCATACAGGGTATGCACAACAAGGATGAGTCGATAGCAAGCTTTGCGCGTTCCTGCTTCAATTATGCGCTCGATACAAAGCAGACCGTGTGGTTCGCAACAAAGGATACTATCTCCAAGAAGTATGACCACCGCTTCAAGGATATATTTGCAGAGATATTCGAGAACGAGTATAAGGCAAAGTTCGATGAGGCGGGGATAGAGTATTTCTATACACTCATAGACGACGCAGTCGCAAGAGTGGTGCGCTCCGAGGGCGGTTTCATCTGGGCTTGCAAGAACTATGACGGTGACGTTATGTCCGATATGGTCGCAACGGCTTACGGCAGCCTTGCAATGATGACATCCGTGCTCGTTTCGCCCGACGGAAAGTATGAGTATGAGGCGGCTCACGGTACGGTGCAGAGACATTACTACAAGTACCTGAAGGGCGAGTCCACCTCCACGAACCCCGTTGCAACGATATTCGCATGGACGGGAGCGCTTCGCAAGAGAGGCGAGCTGGATGGGATAAAGGAGCTCTCCGATTTCGCGGGCAGGCTCGAAAGCGCGACGGTGCGCACGATAGAGGACGGTATAATGACAGGCGACCTTGCGCTGCTGTCTAAGCTCGAGAATAAGAAAAAGGTCGATACGGAAACGTTCCTCAGTGAGATCAAGGCACGTATAGAAGGTTAAGGACAGCGGATCATACGAAAGGAGATAGGTTTTCCATGGCAAAGAAGGGCGAGGTATCCGATTCGGTCATAAAGAGACTTCCGAGATATTACAGATTCGTGAGCGAGCTTGTCAGGGACGGTACGCAGCGAATATCCTCGGGCGAGCTTGCCAAGCGTATGTCCGTGACGGCGTCGCAGATACGGCAGGATCTCAACTGCTTCGGCGGGTTCGGACAGCAGGGCTACGGGTATAATCTGCCCGAGCTGCGTTCGGAGATAGTACGGATACTCGGTATCGACAGCAGCCGGAAGATCATACTTATCGGCGCGGGGAATCTCGGCATGGCGATGGCGAACCATATGAATTTCTCCGATTACGGCTTCAAACTGATAGGTATATTCGATTCCGACCCCGCGAAGAAAGGCACAAAAACTGCGGGGCTCGAGATAACCGGCACCGATACGCTCGATGATTTTGTCAGGGAGAACAGCCCCGATGCGGCTATACTCTGCATCCCGAAGGAAAATGCAAAGGAAACGGCAGATCACCTTGTAAAGCTCGGTATCAGGGCGTTCTGGAATTTCAGCCACTGCGATATCGCACAGGGACATGAAGGTGTGATTGTTGAAAATGTACATCTGGGCGACAGTCTGATGCTGCTTTCATACGGAATAGCCAATTCCTGAAAAAAATCCGAAAAAATGTTTGCATTTTGTGAAAATATGTGATATAATACATTAGTATAGTCGTATATGTATGCCCGGAATGAGGGCAAATAATATATATCGGAGGAAAAAGCCATGTCTTTCCCAATCGTATCGCCGTCGTTCTACCGCGATCTCACAGACCCTACAAAGAAGGAAAATGACGGGATAAAGTACAATGTAACGATATCTCCCGTAGCAATAGAATATTCCTTCCCGCTCTATCAGGAAAAGGTCGTAAGGAAGCTCATGGAGATAAAGGAGCCTATATCCTTTGTCGCACAGGATACTATCCCCGAAAAGGTAAAGCGCTATACCGAGGAGCGCGACGAGCTGATACTCAAATACAACTACCTTTCCAACTACGGTCTGGGAAAGGCTTTCATGATGAATGCGATACAGGACAGGAACTATTCCATCGAGAAGAGGATGCTCCTGATGAATTTCATGAGCAAGTCCGTCCAGAACGCCATCGACCGCAAGCGCGACCGCGAGATACCCGGTTTCGTGAAGGGCTTTGTAGAGAAGACCGACCGCTCCGAGATAATGGAGTTCTTCAGCAGGCTCTCTCCGAACTTCCGCTACAGCGTTATGGATGCGTTCTCGGTGCTCAGGGGTATGCCCTCCACTCCCGCGTTCGATGAGGTGAGGAAGACGGTATTCGCCAAGCTCGGCTTCGATGAAAAGCTCTCTCAGCCCGAGGGGGATACCTTCTCTGCCCATGTGGATGAATATATCGAGCTCAAGCGCGCGTTTTCCGAGGATTTCCTGCGCCAGGGCAAGGAGGACAGCAGGGAATACTATCTCGAGAACGTAATGGTTAATTATATCTGGACGCTGTCCATGCCCTATGCCGATTACAGCCATGATATGTGGGACAACTTCATGTTCTTCAATATCATCTTCAATACGATAAAGGTCATGCTGACCTGCTATATCACCCCCGAAAACAGCGACGAAGATTTCGTGAGGGCGATAACCGCCTTCGATGAATCTATGGAATCCATCAGGGGGAGCATGGTCGATATCACTGTCAGGTCGGTCGAAAAGAGAGGGCTCGACAATAACGGAGATATGGCAGTGCTCGCACTGAGCTGA
>JAILFE010000247.1 GCA_024697725.1 Oscillospiraceae bacterium | reverse complement strand
GTAGTTGGCATTGTAGGAAAATCCAAAAGTTTAGATTTTCCCACAATGCTTATCTTTTGGTCTTTGGTTCGGAATAGTGTAGTGCTGGCGGTCTATCTCTTGTTTTCGGTTGCTTGCTTCCTTACCGTACATGAGCATTCTGGGCGGGTTTATTCTGTAGATTCATCAATTCGGTCATGAACAGCGGCTGCCTTACGCTGCTCAATGTAACGCGCATAACTCTTTTTGGCTTCTTCAGGGGCATTATCATTGATAACGCGTTCTCCTCGCTTATCCCAATGAGACCAGCTCTTGTTAGAAAGCCAGAAGTAATCATATTTTCTCATAAGTTACACGCCTCCTTCAACAGACGAATAAACTCCGCCGTAAACTCATCAGGATTTGTAATGTGTTTTGCGAGAACCTCTGGAAAAATCTCATGATAATGAGTCGGTTTGAAAAGCGGGCTAGTTGCTTGTGGGTTTCTCGTAGCAGAATAATCTGAAACGTGATCAATTAAGTAATCAAGCGTTTGGAAATAATCCAATTCCTCCCCAGTAATATTATAACATGTCTTTCTGGCAATGTCAAGTCCGATTTCTCCGTATCTCGCCGCTATGAGATGTCCGATCTCATGCACCCCGATACCGATTGCACTTGTGGACGATAATGCGTTGTCTGCGTTGAGATACGCGCTTGTGGCGGCATCAGATCGCATAGCGGTGGAACTGATTATAATCGTTCGCCGTTGAATTGTTTTTCCTAAATCAGCCCCTAAATCACTAACTTGAAGTACAATCCTTTGTGGAATACGATATTCATCACGAAGAGAAGCCATTATATCAATCTGTTCCATTAGCAGCGTGATATCTCCATCAAACTGCATAGGATTATAAAATTGAAACCCACGCTCGCGAGCATATTGCGCCAAGGAAAGTAATTCTTGTATCGTATGAACAGTAGGGCTTGCACCTATAGGATCAATACTCCCGGCAACTGTCTTTCTTCCAGCCATCATTTGAGGTAAATGAGCTTGTTCTGTAGTAGCAGCCTGCTCCCGTGTCAGTCGCACCGGTTTCTGTGCCCCTGCTCCCGGCTCCGGCACTTCCCATTCCCGCTTGCTCCACACATCCTGCCGCTTTCTGCCGTTCTCGTAGGTCACGGTGCAGCCGCAGTTGTCGTGCCGGTGATAGACTTCCTCCGGCTCCTCGCCGTATTCATACCGCCCTGCCAGTTTCGCGCACTATGCACAGCACTTGCCGTCCGTCACCCGCGTGATGTAGCATTTCAGCCCGGCTTTTGCGCGGAAGGCTGCATTCTCCTGCACGAAATCATCGTGGAAGGACATGCTCACCGTCGCCGTCGACCGTGCGCGCCGCACGATCTTCTCATCCGGCACGGTCGGGTCAACGAGCGAATGCGCGATCTGCTGCACGCGCTCCGCCGGAAATGCCGGTCTGCGCGGCTGCATGTGAATGCCCTGCTTTTCGTCGATGCTGCGCTGGATCGCGTCGGCGGTCTGCATGATCTCCTCGTAATTCCCGCGCAGCAGCGCCGCGCAGATGCCCTCGCGGTCGTCCAGATCGAGCACAGCCTTTGCGAGCTCCTCGCTCATGATCTCCGAGCAGATGCGCGAATATTGGAAGCTGTCGGCTTTGGTCGCCTTGCCTTTGGCGGTCTTCGCGCGGATTTTGCGCAGGCGCGGGTCGCGTTCGATGCGCTCCGCAATGATCGCTTTCAGCTCCTCGCCGGTCATTCCGCATCACCCGTCATGCCGGTCAGCGCGCGGATATTGCGCGCCCCCATGAAGCCCTCCTGCGCCTGATTCATTTTGAGGATCGCATAAGGAAACGAATGTACAAACCTCACAAATTATCCTTTGTGTTTTTGTGTATTCAAACGATAATTAAAAAACAGATGTTTTACTGTACGGGAAAACTCCCACATGGTAAAACGACTATTGACATTCAGATGTAATGTGATATAATATATACGAAAGCAGAACAAATGTTTTGTCGATAGTAAACCGTTCTTATTGCGCAAAAAGAATTACGAGTTTATTAAACAGTAGCCATGAGATTAGCTCATAATATTTGTGTATTTATTATTTTGGAAAGGAAAAGATAATGTATGAAAATGAGATTTACAAAACCACCAGATATAAGCTGAAAATACAGAAGTGGTATTGTCCCAACTGCTCCGAGCTTATCGAAGCATATGAGGATGAGAACAAAGTTACAGAAGCTGTCTGTCCGAAATGCGGGGCTGTGATAAAAAAGATAAGACACAGCCGCCGTCATCAGGTAATAGACATTGTAATGGCATAAAAAGAATAAGATCAAGCAGTTTGCGGAATGCAAGGCCCGGCTGAAACAGAGCCTTGATAATAAGTCCTTGTACTGAAACAAGCTGAACCCGATCGTACTGTACCCGGCACGGATAGTGCTGCAGGAGGACATCGGCAGGGTATATTCCTACACAGTAGGAGTATACCTTGTCGGTGTCCTTTTTTATTTCAATATTATTCAAAGCCGATATGCATTAAGGCTGAGGATACAAATACGGAGTTGTTCGGTTTCCCCGAATAACTGCTGGACTTGTACCCTTTCTTTAGTGTGCCTGTTTTTCGGCAAGCTGAGTCTGTGTGTAAGTCATGCAGGCTCTTTTTTTGTGTCCTCTGCAGGGAGGATAACTATGTTCATACAATCAAAATGGTTGTCTATGACAGCTAAATTTCCATAAACTTCGTTTTTGCCTATTCGAGAAGAAAACCAAAAACGGAGGTAAAAATAATGGAAAATAAGACACTTAAGGTTTATGACACTATATCTGGAAAGATGGTGGATGTTGAAGTTTCAGATGAAGTCTTTACCGAATACAAAAGGGCTGTATGGAGAGAAGAAAAGAATGATTCTCGTTTTTATAACAATGAGATACAGTTTTCGATGCTTGTAGGTGGTGATGACGATGCATATGAGAATTTCCACGAGTTCATAGATTTTGATGATTCAATTGTTGAGACATCAATCAATAAGAAACTGGTAGAAAAGATTTCAGAATTAAAGCGTCAAGAAAGAGAGCTTATTCAATTGCTATATTTCAAAAATCTAAGTGAGCAGGAATGTGCAATTGTATTAAAGACATCCAGGCAAAATATACACAATAAACATGTGCGAGTTTTGGCTAAAATCAACAAACTTTTAGAAACATAGAAAAAAAACGTTTACAAACAGCGATTTTCATTCCGTATACAAGTGGAAGAAATAATTCCACTGAATCTTGAAAACAGAATAGCAGCAATACAGGTACTTCAATCCTGCGGTCGGTAGAAGGTCGACAGCCAGCTGAGAGATACGCCATGACGCACTAATGCAGAGCGAGTAATATCTTCTCAAAGATCGGGACAGCTTCCCGAGGGCGATGAAACGCAGGAGGACAATGATACTTCCGTCCAGTCACAGCATACAGCAATGAGGGCGGCTCTGTGCGATCCGCAGAGGGGTGAGATGCCCATGAGAGTGGTAAGCTGCCATTCGCCTGTATTGTTCCGGTGCAGCGGCGGTCAGGGACAAATACTGCAAACGAAGGCAAAACGAAGTTACGGCGGTTTGCCCATGTGACAGACCGCCGTTCATTTTACATATAACCTGAGTTAAATAATTAGGAGGAAAACACAATGAGAAAAACAAAGAAAGTATATTTATCGGAACCTATAAATGTTGAACTGGACTGGATCAATGATATACGAGATAGAAATATTCGTTCCAGAATGAGAAATCTTGATCTTTCGATCTCTATCACATATACATATTTCATATATCACGGTTATACCATTGCACAGCTTGCCAAAATAAACGAGACCACTGAGAGACAGGTAATAATATGGATACTGATAGGTGCATATACACTTGTCGAAGGAGACCACGATTTTGGTGATGGAAGAAAATTGACAGAATCCGAATTGGATATGCTTTTTGAAAGATACCCTGAAGCAAAGGATTCACCTAAATGTCAGCACTGCGTATGGGCAGATCTGAGGACGGGCAGAGTGCTTTGCTACCGTGACTGTCAAAATTATAAATGCTTTTTGGCAAAAAAGAAGGAGGGTTCGTTATGATCCGCAGAGGACAAATCTACTACGCACAGCTCGAAGAAGGAGTCGGTTCCGAGCAGTATGGACATCGCCCGGTTCTTGTTGTTCAGAACGACATCGGGAATCTCCGCTCGAGAACAATAATAGTGATACCGATCACATCAATGGTCAAGAATACGCTTCCAACTCATGTGGAACTCGGAAGAAATTACGGATTGTTCCTTGAAAGCACTGCTCTTGCAGAGCAGATACTCACTCTGGACAGATATAGGTTTGGCGACTACATCGGAACAGTCGATGATATGAAAATGCTTGAGGTAGATCAGGCACTGAAGGTCAGCTTGGGCATAGATTATGATACAAAGGAATAATGGAGGGATAACTTATGACATACTTTATACTTGGATTTTTAGCTGGAGGCTTCGTGGGCGTTTTGACTATGTGCCTTTGTGTAGCATCTGGAAAAGCAGATAAAAACGATGAGAAATAGTTTTTATTGTTTATGCAATAAAGTATTACAAATTGTTTGTCAACATTGGTGATACCACTATGAAAGGTAATGTGGTATCCTTGTCGAAGGAGGAAATCGTATGGATAAAAAGTATACCAAGACGATAAATGGCTGTGAAGTAAATATCGGATTTGCAGGACCGTCCAATGATGCAAAAGGACAGGCATTGTGGATCATACTTGAGGGATTTAAACATAGGATCAAAACAGCTGGATCAATGGACGAAGGGAATGAGATAGTTGGAGAATATTGCGTATAGCTTGTACAGAGTGTCTACCACCAAACAGGTGGATAAAACAAAAGACGATATACCGATGCAAAGGGAAGCATGCAGGGAGTTTGCGCAGCGTATGGGCTGGACCATAGGAAAGGAGTTTCTTGAAAAAGGAATATCCGGTTTCAAGGTCTCGGCAACAGATCGTGATGCAATTCAGGAACTCAAAGCGGCAGCACTTCGGAATGAGTTTCAGATACTTCTGGTGTTTATGTTTGACAGAATAGGCAGAATAGATGATGAAACTCCGTTTGTTGTTGAATGGTTTGTAAAACATGGGATCCGTGTCTGGAGTGTACAGGAAGGAGAACAGCGCTTTGAAAGCCATGTTGATAAACTTATGAATTACATAAGATTCTGGCAAGCATCAGGAGAATCTGAAAAGACATCTATGCGTATCAAGACTCGAATGAAACAACTTACGCTGGAAGGACAGTATACCGGTGGCGGTGTGCCATTTGGATACAGACTAGCCAAGAATGGTAGGCTTAATAAGAAAGGAAAAGAG
>JAILFE010000245.1 GCA_024697725.1 Oscillospiraceae bacterium | reverse complement strand
ACAGGTCTTGAAAAAACGTTCCTTCCTTGCCCTGATATGGGGAATCGGTGCGCTGATCGTTGCAGGACTTGTGGTGTTGATTTCAACATTAATAAATTGACAGCGGTGATCTTGATTTGCTGTCAGAAAGGATGATTTATTGTGAAAATACTTGTTTATGGCTGCGGCGTGATCGGCTCTTTGTTGGTTCATACGCTGTGCAAAGAAATCCATGAAACCTACGATCACGGAACAAAGATCCCCGTATGTGATCCGTCAACAAAGCGCAGAAATGTTGCATCGGTATTGTTGCTTGCAGGCGGGTTAGCTGCTGCGGTCTGCATTTATAAAAAACGAAAGAAGTGAGATAATGACGATTCATGAGTTTGGAATAGAACATCAGCAAGTGATTGTGCTGGTTCATCCGTCTGTTGTGATGTGGGATTATTTTAAGAAAGTAATCCCGATATTGGAGAAGAAATATCACCTGATCGTTCCGGCTTTGCCCGGTTATGATCCCGATCAAAACGAGAATTTTACAAGCGTAGAAGAAATAGCAGCAGAACTTGAAACATGGCTTATAGCGCACGGATACTGCAATATTTCCTGCCTATATGGCTGTTCAATGGGCGGTAGTATTGTAATTCGTATGCTTGCCGATCATCAAATCAAAATCAGAAATGCGGTGATCGACGGCGGTATCACACCGTATCAGCTTCCGTATCTGATAACGAGATGTATCGCTGTCCGCGATTTTCTGATGATCTATATGGGAAAGCTCGGCGGCATCAAACTGCTGACAAAGGCGTTTGCGGCAGATGATTATTCTTTCGATGATTTGCAGTATATCGCAAAGGTACTGCGTTTTATGAGTGCAAAAACCGTCTGGCGGACATTTGAATCCTGCAATAATTACAGTATGCCGAATACATTTGATGCAAGCGATATAAATATGGAATACTGGTTTGCCGAACGGGAGATCAAGGAGCGAAAATGGGATATTGCCTATATCAGAAAGCAATTTCCGCATTGCAGACTCCGGAAATTCCGTGATCTTGGACACGGCGGGTTAGCTGTTGTAAAGCCGGAATTGTTCTCAAAGGCTGTGGATTCGATCATTACCAAACAGAAAAGAGCAAGATTATGAGCAATTACAACGACATCGGCATAGACAACACACTTGACTGGGACCGTATCCGCAAGCTGTTTATAATAGGTCTGATCGGGGGCTGTATGACATTCGTCGGAGACTGGCTGCTCGGATACGGTGTATATGACGAAAGCTTGACAGGGCTGGAAAAGGAGCTTTCGCAGTATCTTGATTTATCGGACGGAAAGCTGTTTTGGTCGGCTTTTCTCGGTCTGATCGGAATATCGCTGGAGGGACTTTGCTATTTCGGCATATACAGGCTCATAGCAAACGGCAGTCATAAATATGCCCATATTTTCCGCAGCGGCGTGTTCGGGTATATGCTGTTTGCAGCTTGTGGAGTTCATGTGCCGTGCCTCTCGACTGTGTTTTTCTATAACCATATGATGCAGGAAAGCCCCGATACAGCGTATGATCTGACACTCAGATTTAGTTTGTACTTCCTGCTGCCCGCGCTGATAATGTTCCTGATATT
Organism: Oscillospiraceae bacterium; assembly: GCA_024697725.1. GTDB lineage: Bacteria > Bacillota > Clostridia > Oscillospirales > Ruminococcaceae > RGIG4694. Next base: position 4,465 of record JAILFE010000245.1, on the reverse strand, counting down.
CTTCTTTGTAATGAGCGCCGCTCAGATCATCGCGTTTGCCAAAGGAATGACGCCTTATCCGAAATGGTGCTGGATATTCTCCATGCCTGTTGGCATGGCAGCGACTATGCCGCTGAACTTTGCGGGCAATCATGCGATCATAAACGGGCTTACTGCCGCCTGGATAAGTATCGGAAATATATGGATGTTCGGAGGTCTGCTGCTGACAATGAGACTTGTGCAGAGGGAAAAGCGATGAAAGACACAGCAAAGAAATACGCAAAACTGTTCTCTAAGGCGATGAAAAAGCTCGGCAGGAGCGATCATAAAAGACTTGAGCGCGTTTTCTACAAGCGGTACACTGCGCACCTCAATTCCGAGATGTATCAAAAATATTGCAAAACCTATCCTTCCATCGGAACGGATAAGGTCTACATCGGCATCACGTTTGCACAGATCATGCTAAAACTCGGCTATTCATTAGATGAAGCAATAGAAGCATGGGAAACCTACATGATGGCAGATAAACTGCGTATGATCGAAAGTATCATACGTCTTGCCGATTTCTTCGGGAAAGGATACAGAATTTGCGGAAACTGGCTGGACAAGGATAAAGAAACACGCGATCAGGACGGCTCTATCCTCTATGAATTTTATCATTATAACAATCGTGAGCTGGAGTACAAGATACACACCTGCGCCTACGTCACGCTGTTTGAGCATTATCATATCCGTAAATTCTGCAAGGCGTTCTGCAACAACGACCTATGTATGTGTGTGCTGCGCAGGAGTGCAAAATTCATTCGGTATTCAGACAGGGTTGACGGCGATTACTGTCACGACAAATTGATCAATCTGTCACGTTAGGAGGACGATCATATGAAATTCGACAAACAGGATAAGGTGGTAAAAGCGCCAGATGCGCTGAACAATCCGCTTTACAGTCTGACAAAGGCAGTCGTCAAGGCTGCAAAAATCAAGGACAGCCTTGTCGGTACAAAGAAAGAAGTCCTTGCAAAAGCAGCGAAAATGAATGCGAAAAACCGTCATTTTGTTATGCCGAATGACAGCAGGGCGCATTACACCGATCATCTGATACAGGAGCAGTATCACTGCCTCGAAATTGACGTTGAAAAGAAGCGGCGGAGAAATGCCGTGCTGTTTGTATTCGGCGGAGGAATGATACTCGGCTCGGATAATGGCGATGTGGGGCTTTCCTGTAAGATCGCTGATAAAACAAACGCTGATGTGTGGTTCCCGTATTATCCGCTTTGCCACGAACACGATATGCTTGAAAATGTACAGATGATCTATGAGTGCTATGCAAAAATGCTCACGTTCTACAAACCAGAAAACATCGTGTTTCTCGGCTTTTCATCAGGCGGTGCGCTGATGCTCAATCTTATCACATATATCAACGAACTGAATGACAGCGGCAGCAGTATCCCAATGCCCGGAATGCTGATACCTGTTTCTCCCGGAAGTGTTCCCGTAACAGAAGGGGAAAAATCTGCAATAAAAGTGCTCGACACAAGGGACATCATGATACCTGCGGAGTATATGTATACCGCCCGTGAGATCATGTGTCACGGCAGGGATATCCCCGAAAAATATCTTGCAACGGCACACGGAGATTTCCGAAATGCTCCCATAACGCATTTCTATTACGGTACCGCTGAAACGCTGTACGCCTTTGCGCCGAGCTATGCGGAGAGCTATCGAAAAGCGGGTGCGAAGTGTGTCATTCATGTCGGAAAAGGGATGCATCACTGCTACGCACTGCACTACTTCATTCCCGGCTGTAAGCCGGCGTTTGACGAAGTGATGCGGCTGATACAAAACTATTTCAAAAAGGAGAAACGAATATGAGAACGGAAAATAAATGGAACAATAAGAACGCTTTATGGATGCTGCTTTATGTTGTCCTGTACGTTGTGATGTCGGTGATCGTATGTGTATTGGGTTCGGTACATCCGATATTCTTTGTCTGCTATCAAATCACTGCGGGACTGATTGTAACAGGAGTTGTAGCAAAAACCTTTGATAAGATCAGAGCGTTTGGTGCTGCCTGCTGTTTGTCGATTGGTATGCTTATAACCTTCTTCGCAATGCAGGACGCAAACTTGTGGCATTGTTTGCCCGTCATTCTGATCGCTGTGCTTGCGGAAATAATCCGCATGGTGTCAAAGTATAACGCAACCGGCAATATGATTGCTGCGGTGATCATGTCCTTTTCCACCTTCGGCTATTACGGACAGATCTGGTTCAACCGTGATTATACTTACGAATGCGCCATTGATGAGATGCCTGCCGGATATGGGGAAGCTCTTATGAATTACAGTCCTGCATGGGCGTTTCCGGTTGTAATTATAAGCGGAATAGCGGTTGCTATAGTGAATTACATTATTACGAAAAAGCTATTCAAATTCGATCAATAATAAGGAGCAAAACATGAGTTTTACGGATAATTTCGGAAATCCGAAAGGAATTCTCGGACGAATGATGCTTGTCAGTATGGACAAGGAGCATCTGCCAATGGCACAGTGGGCGTTGGATCAGATCAGAGTACCTACCAACGGCAGAGTTGCAGATATAGGCTGCGGCGGTGGTTATAATATCAGGCGAATGCTTGAAATGAGCGTAAATGCAAAGTTCATAGGGCTGGACATATCCGATGAAAGCGTGAAAAAGGCCCAGAAGATCAATCGTGATGAGATCGGCAAGCGTGTAAAGATCATCAAGGGCAGTGCTGAAAAACTGCCGTTCAAGGATTACAGCATTGACCTTATCACTGCCTTTGAAACGGTCTTCTTTTGGAAGAAACCCGAAAAAGCGTTTGCAGAGATCTATCGTTCGCTCGTAAAAGACGGCTGTTTTGCAGTCATCAACAATTACGGCGATCCGAATGTGGATTGGGAAAAGAAAGTTCCCTGTATGACCAGATATACGGCAGAACAGATTGCCGAAATGATGAAAACAGCAGGGTTTGCTGATATTTCAGTCAGCAAGAAAGAAAACCTGTTTTTAGTTGTGGGATATAAGAAATAATGCATTCGGACAATATATAGGGAGAGAAAATGGAAAAATATAAACTTAAAGACTGCGGATTTGAAGGCTGTTTTAATAGCAATAGCGTTGACGGAAACAAGGCTGTGATACTCACTATTGTCTACAGCGGCAACAGCTTTTTCTGCAAATATCTTGCAAAATGACTCAATAAAAATAACATAGCAGTTATGGGGCTCACTACATTCGGTGCAGAGGGAATGTGTCACAGACAGGAAAGAATGGCTCTAAATTACGTTGAAGCTGCAGCAAATTGGCTGCGAAAAAAAGGATATGATAAAATCGGTATCATGGGGCTTTCATTCGGTGCGACGTATGCACTTTCCGCTGCGGCGCGAGTTCCCGATATATCGTTAGTCATTTCTCTTTCGGGATATGAGCTTGTATTTGAAGGCGTTGACAATAAGGGCTTTTCCGAATGGCCTGCCGGTCATTCTGCATACACATGGAACGGTAAAGAGCTGCCGTATCAGCCGTATTATCTCGATAAACAGAGCTTTATGCAAACCTATCGCAGCGCAAAGGAACAATATGGTGAGGCCATGGGTAGAGCAGTATTTGAACACAGTCTCAGTCATACGCCCCCTGCGAAATGCTATATACCCGTTGAAAATATTTGCGGCAGAGTCGTTTTAATCGGCTGCCGTCCAGATACTGAGTGGGATACCTGTAATGCGGCTGTGCGAATGAAAAAAAGAATGCTCGATAACGGCTTCAAGCACCCTATAGATGTTATTACATATAAAAGAGGAACACACCTTACACTGCCTGAAGTTATCCCTTGTCTGACTTTACTGTCTATGATGCATTCAGAGGGCAGAAAACATCGAAGACAATGTAAAAAAGTACGTATCAACATAAAAAACAGGCTCGAAAAGATATTAGCTGAATGGTAAAGGAGACAAGTATAAATTATGAGTGCAAATTACAAGAACTGGGTACCAAACGGAATGATCACGGCATTGACCGCAGGAACAGCGATTTTAGGCGTGGGAACCGCAGCATTGATGTGTGAAAAAATCAATTCAAAGCTAAAAAAGGCAGTTGTGGGAACGGCAGGTGCAGGCACACTGGTCTCCGGTGCAATGATATGATATAATAATACTTGACACATTTCCAACAAAACTATAAAATAAAGAAAAGGAAGGTGTCAAGTATTATTATATCATATCAATATGCGGTGTTGCCTTAGGCTGCATGAGGGCAAGAAGGAGCTGCTCCTTATGGACTGCGTTGGTGTGACGGGCAAGATAAAGTTTTGCACAGCACCGAGCCTGTTCGAAATAAGTGAGGTTCCTGCTTCAATTCCGCAGGAGGAAATTGAGGAACAGCTCATAACAGACATTGAGGACAGAATTATGAGGGCGCAAAACGTATAAAGAAAAGTGACCTTTTTCATCTCAATCTTTCACAGGTGGTA
>JAILFE010000227.1 GCA_024697725.1 Oscillospiraceae bacterium | reverse complement strand
TCCGCGCAGTCCGGATATGACCGCCGACGGAGAAGATATGATATCCCTTGCCGTCACGAGCGGCGCGGGAAGTGTTTCGGGAGCGAGCCTTCCGTCCGTCACAGCAGAATATATCCTTATCCTGCCGTCCGAAAGCATATGCAGCGCCGCCGCTGCGCCGACAGAGCTGCCGTATACACAGCGCACTTCGGGATATCCCCTGTTCGCGAGCCAGAGCTCGATGAGCACAGCCGTTTCCGCGATGCTGTGGAATTCACATCCGGCATCGCCGTCATCATGATCGGTGAGCATCGGCACCACAATATGATACTTTCCGCTCAGATACGGTATCACTTTATCAAAATAATCATCGGCTGCATAGAGCGGACGGATGAGCACCACTGTTTTGCTGTTTTCTTTTCCGTACTGAATTATCTTCATTTTTCCTCATCTTCCGGATCCAAGAACTTATTCTTCTTTTCCTCGAACCATTCCTTCAGTTCGCCGTTATGCCGCATACCCTTGCTGATGCCGTTTTCAAAGGCTTCCTTTGCAGTCTCCTTCAGTTCGCTGTTATGCCGCATCCCTCTGCTGATGCCGTTTTCAAAGGCTTCCTTCGCAGTCTCGGAGAATTCCCTTGCCTCTTCGGCATATTCCCTGAGCGAATCTTTGAGGACTTCCTTCATGGTATGACCGAAGCTCTCGGCATCATCGAGCAGCGCATTGAAATTGGAGCGCATACCCGATTCGGGCTCCCTGTGGAATTCGGGGAGCTTTATCTCCTTCTGCATGAGCTCGCGGAATTCCTCCGCAGGGTCGGGCTCGTTCTCCAGGCGCTGCCTGTACTCGCTGATGACCGTTTCGTATCTTTCAGCCGCACATCTGACAGCATCCTCCCATGAGATATATATATCATTCATGGCGTTCTCTCCGACCGCCTTCAGAGCGGGGATATCCGGTGCGAGCTCTTTCAGAAGCGATGCCATATCATCGGCTGTCTCGTCTATGATATATCCGTTGCGGCGGTCGGTTATGCCCTCTGCCGCACACGAGCCCCTCAGCAGGACGCTTGCCGTACTGCAGGCAGCCGCCTCACGGACAACGATGCCGTTCGTATCATATGCCGACGGGAAAAGGAACAGATCGGCTCTCGTGTTCCACGCCCTCAGAGCCGCCCTGTCATATACCGGACCTGTGAATATCGCTCTGCCGCAGACGTTTTCTCTGCCATTATGCGTTATTATCTCGGGAGCGGCTCCTTCGTCGCCGCCCTCTGCGACTTCATCGACCGTTATCCCCGCATCGGTGAATCTTGCCTTCATCTTCGGGGCATCCACTCCGCCGCCGACAAATACAGCTCTGTAATCCACACCCGCCTCGGAGAGCTTTTTCAGCGCTTCGGCGATAAGAGGAAGTCCCTTGTAGTCCATTATGCGCCCGACGAAAAGGAACACAGGCACGCCCTGCGGAAGATCGAACGGTGCTGTCACCTCTGCGACCTTCTCAGCCGACTGACAGCCCTTTTCAAAATCAACGCCGTTGCCCATAACACGGATATCGCCCTCAAAACCGAGCGCCCTGAGATCGTCCCCCGCGCCGCGCGAGACCGCCCAGACCTCATCGGCGGCGGAGATATTGCCGACTATCGCCTTTATTACTTCTTTTTCTATAAACTCGGCTTTGACCGCTCTTTTGATATCCACATCGAATTTGGTATGATATGTGAACACGATCGGCGCTTTCACTGAGCTTCTTATCATACGCGCGAGCACCATCGAAGAAAACGGACAGTGACAATGGATTATATCCGGCTCAAACGCCTTTATCTCGTCTATCACCGACTTTTCAAACGGGAACCCCGCGCGGTATCCCGCAACGATATGGGTCGTATCTATACTTTTATAAGGTATCACACGGTAAGGATGATGCCCGTAATCCGCATCGGGATATCCCGGCGTTGCCACTATGACATCCGCTATCCCCTTTGCGGTAAGCACCGATGCATAATTCTGCACTGCATTGGCTACTCCGTCTATCACGGGTGGGAACGAATCATTGAGAAGACATACTTTCATCCTTGCTGCCGCCTTTCCTCACAGATATCCGACAGGCATTGCCCCTGCCGCTGTTATAAAGAATATACCACAATCCCGCAGATTTGTCAATACGCATCCGGGTGAGCATATCACCGCAGTTCCTTTATATAATGTACATCGCAGGAAAAATGCGCGGTGCTCACGACCTGCTCATCCGTCCTCACAAATCCGTATTTTTCATAGAATCTCTGCGCTGCGGTCATGTTTTCAAGAGTTTCGATATAGCATCTTCTGTAATACAGCGCCGCATATGCGAGCGCAATATGCATGATCCTGTGCGCCGCGCCCGTCCCGCGCATATAAGGCAGGAAATACATCTTCTGGAGCTCGCAGATATCATCCGTGAGCCTGCCGATGCCCGCTCCTCCGACTACAGCGCCGTTCTCCGCTTCGGCGACCCAGTAGCAGTTCCCTTCATCGGTATAAAGCTCTGACATACGGCACAGCTTGGGATCTGTCCATGCAGTGCCGTCGTGATCCGCTCCGAATTCGACAAGGCAGCTCCTGATGACTTTTTCAACAGCGGCGTCATCGCCCGGCATTATCCTTCTTATTATACAGTCCATATCTCACCTCTGTGATCTTCCCGTCAGCAGGAGATCAAGTTCTTCATCCGTAATCATACGGTACTCTCCCGGCGGCAGCAGCGGATCGAGCGAAAGAGCGCCTATCCGTTCACGCCGCAGATAACATA
>JAILFE010000141.1 GCA_024697725.1 Oscillospiraceae bacterium | reverse complement strand
GGGGAGCTCCCATTATTTTTTTGACCTCTGCTCTGGTCATGTTCATATATATGCCTTTTTTGGCAAATGTCTTGTCAAATTCCACCCAATCGGCTTTTTTGGACGATGCTGTTTTATTGCCGCTCTTGTATTTTCCGTCCGTGCCGAATGTGTATGTCTTGCCGTTTATTGTGGTTTTCCCGACAGCCATTTTACCGCTTGACTTGAAATAGTATTTGTCGCCGTCAATGGTCTTCCAGCCTGTACACATAACGCCGTTCTTGCCGAAATAGTATCTGCTGCCGTTTATGGTCTGCCAGCCCGTAGCAAGACCGCCTCGCTTGTTGTCTTTGAAATAGTAGTATTTCCCGTCGATCTTTTTCAGTCCTCTTACGGAATAGCCGTTTTTATCAAAGTAATATTTTACATTATCTATTGTGTGCCAGCCGCTTTTGTATCTCTCTCCTGTCTCATCATCGGTGTAGTAATATCCCGAATCGTTTGAATGCCATTCCGCAGAAGCGGTTACCGCCATTCCCGGGCTGAATGCAAGCAATGCACAGAGTGCTGCGGAAATAAGTTGTTTTTTCATGGTATGACCTCTTTTCTTGTGATCTGTACAGATATACATATTATTTCTTTATGCGCTTTATCATAAATACCATTGCGGCTGTCAGGAGCACGATGATGGTGATATAAATAAGTATCATCATCGGATGTCCCCGCCGCTTGTCAGATGAGACATGAGCATAAGAAAGACCATTAATATCGCCAGTGCGTCCAGCGCAACTCCGAGTTTCAGCATAGCATTGCCACCTCCCCGATCAATATTATCTGATGTTAATATAATTGTATCATATAAACGCTGTCGTGTCAATTATTTTCGCTCTTTACGATACGGATAACATAATTGCAGAAGCACCGGCACTGTCCGTATGACAATGCCGGTGCTTTCTATATTATATCCGTTTTGCCGAATGGGATGATGTCCCCGGGATGATCTGTGTGCTCAGAGAGCATTTTCTCCATCCATGTAAGATCGTACCATTTCCCGAATTTGTACCCGCAGCTGTGGAATGTACCTACCACGGTATAGCCCATATGTTTGTGGAAGGCTATGCTCGCGTTGGTGAGATGCTCATCCTGCACGGCTGTGCTTGCGATCGCCGCATTCAGATTCGTTATGTTCTGCGCGGCGGATATCTTTTCGAGCCTGCGGTAAAGTATCCCTCCGATGCCTCTTCCGCCGAATCCGCTGCGGACATATATCGAAGTCTCGACAGAATGCTCGCTCGCTTTTCTGCCGATGTATGCGCTCGTGTAGGCGTAGCCGAGTATCCTTCCGTATGCCGATGCGACGATATACGGGTACCTTTCCAGTGTGTGACGGATGCGCTCTGCGAATTCCTCCGCAGAAGGCACTTCGTATTCAAAGGTTATCGCCGTATCGGTGACGTAGGGGCGGTAGATATCCACAAGCTCTGCGGCATCATCCGGGGTGGCTGTCCTTACGATGATATTATCCATTGTCGGAATCCGTCTTTTCAAGTGTGCTGTATTGTGCGAGATACTTTATGTAGTAGGTCTTTCCCTTTGAACCGTCCGATCTGAGCTTGCAGATATATATGTTCTCATTGCTGTCGATAGTGAAGATGTATTTTGTCTTGCCGTTGATTATGAGTGTGAGGCTTTCTCCGACGATCTCCTTATCGGAGGTGTATTCGTATATCTTGCTTTCGGAGAGTATCTTTTTCAGCTCTGCGCATTCTTCGCTTGTGAGCTTCTGTATTTTTTCCTTGCCGTTTTCCGTGTAGCGTACCTCTACCGACTTGAATTCCTTCGGGAATACAGCGCCGCTGTCAACGGGGTCGGGATAGCTGTCCTTGATGACTGCGAGCATATCGCCGAAGCCCTCTGCATAGCCGATCTTCTTGTCGATCTCGTCCTTCTTGCTCATATAGAGCTCGTATGCCTTTGCGGGAGAGGATGTTCCGGCATAGCTGCTGCCCTTGAAGTACATCGCAGTTTCTGCAACAGCGGATGCGAATGCGAGGTTGGCGCTCATCTTGGGCTCTACCTTCTTGATGGGTTCGTTCACCTTGTAGCTCTTGCCTGTTTCGGGATTCTTGCAGTTGATGCGGAATGTGCAGAATTCTGTCTTGTTGCCTGTGGACTTCTGATATTTCAGCGAACCGCTCTTGGTCTTTGCGGGAATGAGCTCGTAAAGCACTGTGACTGTCTGATTTGCGCCGACCTCTGCCGCGTCCACCTTGTCATTGTCGAAATCCTCGTTTTTGAGCGCTCTCTTGTCATAGCCCACAAGACGATAGCCGCTGACCGTTTCAGGATTGAATTCCACCTGGAACTTGACGTCCTTTGCAACTGTGTAGAGTGTCTGGTGACCCTCTTCCACGAGCACCTTCTCCGCTTCCTCGGCGCAGTCGATGTAGTGATAGCTGCCGTTGCCGTTGTCTGCGAGCGCGGACATCTTTTCATCCTTGAGATTGCCTTCGCCGAAGCCCAGCACTGTGAGGTATACGCCGCTCTCGCGCTTGTCCTCTACCAGCTTTGTGAGCTCATTCGTGTCATATATGCCGACATTGAGATCGCCGTCCGATGCCATGATTATGCGGTTGTTGCCGCCCTCGATGAACAGGTTCTCTGCGATGCGGTATGCTTCCTTGATGCCGCCCTCGCCGTTTGTCGAGCCCCATGCGTTCATGCATTCGGTCATTTCCTTAACGGTATTTACCGCATTGCCCTTTGCGCCGCAGAGAACGGTCGCCTCGGCGCCGGAATATGTCACTATTGATATCGTGTCCTTGTCCGTGAGACTTTCCGTGAGCGAATTTATCGACTGCTTTACGAGCGGGAGCTTGTCGGGCTCATCCATAGAGCCGCTGACATCCACGAGGAATACATAGTTCGAGCGTGGTTCCTCTGCGAGATCCTTTGCTCTCACTCCGATCATCATGACAAGGGCATCTTCGTTCCACGGGCACTTTGCGACTTCGCTCGTTACCGAGAAGAGATTCTTTCCGGTGGGCGCGGGATAATCATAATCGAAATAATTCAGCCATTCCTCTATGCGCACCGCATCCTGTGAAAGTGAGCTGAGATGGTTGTTTGCAGCATAGCGGCGGAAATTGGTATAGGATGCGGTGTCTGCATCGGCAGAGAAGGTCGAGAGAGGTGATTTTGTCACATCCTTGAAATCCGACTCGTCATAGTGAGCGTATTCTTCATTGCTCACATCCGGAACAGCGTTTTTGTTTACTGCGGAGGTGGCGTATGCTATTTCCGGCTCTTCTTCCACCTCTTCTTCCGGCTCGTATTCAGGCTCTTCCTCTACCTCTTCTTCGTAGTAATCCTCTTCTTCGTAGTATTCCCCTACTTCTTCGTAGTAGCCATCTTCTTCGTAGTAGTCCTCTTCTTCGTACTTTCGTTTTTCATATTCAAATGCATCCGAGAGCTTGCCGGTCACCTTCTTGTCCTCGGTAGTGAATGTTACGGCGCGTACCTTGTAGGATGCATATTCAGAGGGATACACCGATGTATCGTAGGTCTTTGTATAGAAGGTATATTTCACATCGCCGGGCTTTTTGATATAGATATAATAAAGCAGAGCGTTTTCGATCGGCTCCCATGTGATACTGCTGCCATAGTAATAGCTGTAGCTGCTGTCGTTTTTACTGAGCTTGGGCTTTGATTCTTCAAATGCCTTTACCGCCTTTTTGTCGGAAGCGTCGATGGGGGAGTGGGCGAGCTTTTCTTTCTTTGCGGAAGTGTCGGCTTTCTTTTCCGATGCGGATGTTGTCGCTGTACTGCCTGATGCAGCGAACACACCTATCCCCGACGATGCGGGAAGGACTGCCATTGCGCAGGCGAGAAGTGCTGCGGTGAGCTTCATGGATCGTTTCATGTGGATATCCTCCTTGGAATTATTATTTTTTGGGATTTTTTCCCGGTCTCATATTAATAAACAATCCGGACAGCAGGTATTTTTCATCCCAAATAATTTTTGTACATATACACAAAAACATTATCGGAATAGGATAATATATTATTGGTTATCAATAAACGATACTGCCTTTATGAACGCATCATCCATAAAGGCAGTATCGAAAGATCCCGTGCTGTTGCAGCCGTATTTATCAGTTCTGTTCGCTTATATAGATCTCAACGCGGCTCTGGATCATTTCCACTGTCTTGTTGATATCGTTCTGACCGTTGTAATAGTTGGCGGATTCCTCCTTGATGATATTGAATATGCCTTCCTCCATGCTCATAACAACGTTGTCGCAGTTGTCAAGGAAGCCGTTGAGTCTGTCAACATCTGCCTGTGTGGGATAGCCGATATCCACTTCATCTTCGCCCATATAATAGGTGTTGTTCGACGTCTGTTCCTTGCCGTTCTCATCGATATATGTGCGGGGAGTCATAGCCTTTTCAGCCATCTTGCCGAGTATCTCCTTGTTTACCGAGAGAGTATACACATCGGTGTCGTATGCCTCGGGGCTGATAAGGTATTTGAGGAAGCTCCAGCAGGCATCGCTGTTGGGTGTGGATGCGGATATAGCGATCGAATTGGTGATGAGCACCGCAGGACCGATACCTGTGCCGGGGAAACCGACAAAGCTTACATCCTCGCCGAACTGACCCTTTTCGGTATATCTGATCTGTGAATAATCGGAGAGATATGCATCTGCGAATATGGTCTTGTCCTTTCTGTACTGCATATCATAGTTCTCCCAGAACGAAGGATCCTGAGATGCTGTTTCGTAGTCGAATTCCTCGGGGAGTCCCTTGCTTATTTCAAGTATCTTCTTGAATTCATCGGAGTTGAAATTGCACTTTCCTGTAGCGGTATCCACAAAGCTCTTCTTGCCGAGCACGACAGCCATGTTCATGAATGTTTCCCTGGTGAGCGTCTGCTGGAACATGGAGATATCGGGGTGGCTCGCCTTTATGCTGTCGATCGTTGCAAAATCTACGCTGCCATCGTTCGGGATATAGCTCTTCTTTGCAGCGAACGCATAGATTATGAAGCTTGTGGGCATTGCGTAGAGCTTGCCGTCTACTTCGAGCTGGCGGAAGATATTGTCGCAGTATTTTGAGCGGTCAAAGGATTGATCCTTTTCGATATATGTATTGAGATCGGCGAAAAGGCCCTTCTTCCTGTAGCTGTCGAAATTCTCGGTATCGCTTATGAACAGTATATCGGGGATGTTTCCTGCGGTTATCTCGTTGTTGAGCTTGGTGCTGCCCGCATTCATGCCTTCCTCGGTGCTGTAGTCGTTGTATATGCTGTAATCCTTGATCTGGATAGCTGTATCCGTGCTTTCGTCGTTGAACTTTACAACGGCGTGGCGGAGCGATTCGTCCATATAATCGCAGGCGATCTGTACGAGCTTCTTCTCGACCATCTCGGAATCGGCGAGCTTCCTTACGATGAGGAGTGAGGGCGTTGCGCCGGTATCATCGGTATACATGGAACCGCCCTGAACGATAGTATCATAGTTATAGGAAACTATGACGAAATTGTCGCCCATGAAGCCCACGGTGCTGGAATAGGAAACATCCGCGCCGCAGTTTGTCCAGTTTATTATTTCCTCGTTGGATCCGTCTTCCTTTATGCCGACAAGTCCCGAGCCGTTCGAGGACTGGGCATATGCAAAATAATTGCCGTATCCGTCCATGAGCTGACCGAGGCTCGAATTGAGCGTTACGCTTTCCTCAAGAGCCTTTGTCTCGAAATTGATCTTGTGGAGCTTGAGCGTTGACGAGAATGAGCCGTCTTTCTGGGAGTATGAATATATCGCTACATATATGTTCCCGTCGGATGCCTTTATCATGCCCTGTGCCCAGCTGTTGCCCTGAGGATCGGTGATATCGTTTATCCTGAAGAGCTGCTTTCCGTCCTTGTCGAGCACTATGATGAACGTGCTGAAGTTGATGCATATATTGCCGTCCGAGGTCTCCTTGACCTCTGAGATATATCCGCCGTTCTGCATATCCTCATCACTGAGCAGTTCGGACACATCTACCGTCATGACTAAATTGCCCTGCGGGTCTAACTTTTTGAGGAGATTCGTTTCCGAATATTCATATGTCTCCTCGTTCATAGTGGAATGGTTCTCGACATAGAGTAACGAGCCGTCGTCAAGAAATCTTACCTGGTATATGTTGACGTTCGTATCTCCGTCATTCTTGACGGGAGTTATATCGTTCTTGCTGACAACTGCGCCGTTCTGGTCGAGGCAGTATACCGTGCAGGTGGAGGAGCTGTCTCCTGTGGCTTCGTCGTAGTTGTATTTGAAATCGGTGAAATAGAACTTGTCGTCTATGCATCTGAGGTTTTCAACGCTCGAAATGCCTTCGGGGAGAGTGAGCTTGTCGGTCCTGTATTCGATCTTTACTGTCTTCTGTCCGTTCTTGTCGGTGTTTACGGTGTTCCCGCTGTTGGAAGCGTTGCTTCCGGGTGCATCGGCGCCGGGTGCGTTCTTATTACCGCAGCCGGTACATGAGAGCATTATAGCAGCTGCTGCCGCTATACACAGTATCCTTTTTGCTTTTTCCGGTGTGTTCATAATTTTTTCTCCTTATTCATTGGTCGTCTGCATATATTGCCGCATACCGATAATACGGATATATGCTTCTTCTTTTCACAGTGCCGCAGATATGCATTGATGCGGCTTACGGAAAATGACATTATTCGCTTGTTTTCCGTAGTATACAATCTGAATAATAACATATTTTTAATAATTTGTCAAGACAAATTATTATTACAATCAGACTAATAGTTTTTTACAAGGTACAGGGAAAAGCCATAATAAAGGCATTTCCCGTAAACTCGCATTCCGTATCATGTGAGAAACGCTGTTATAGTTGTAAGAAACGCGGTCTCAGCGGAACAGATGCTATCACCTTACGCCGCGAATTGCCAGCGGGGGCTCCCCGCCCCCGCTCCCCGCCGCAAAAATATGTGCGCTGTATATTGCATTTTTCAGGGTACTGTGGTAAAATAAAACCTGTAAGGGAAAATGTCGGCATTGCCGGGAACGGAGAATGTATCATGAATACAGCTCAGCTGAAAAGAAAATGGAACAATTTCGGGATAGAAAATCTCATGACATATGTCGTTGCGACTATGGGTGTATTGTGGGTGACGGATTATATCTTCCCCGAGGTGGCGATATCGCGGTTTCTGTATTTTGACCGCTCGCTGATACTTGCGGGACAGGTGTGGAGGATGCTGACCTTCATGTTCGTTGTCTCGACGCCTTCTCCGCTTTTTGCGATATTCGCGCTGTTTTTCTACTATATCATGGGAAGGACGCTCGAACCGTACTGGGGGACGCATAAATTCACCGTGTTCTTTCTGCTGGGTATGCTGTTCCTGAATATCGCGGGCTTTATCGCGGGGATAGCGCTCGCCGATTATTTCTATCAGTTCATGTTCTTTGCGTATGCTATCATAAATCCGAATGAACAGTTCATGCTGTTCTTCGTGATACCCATAAAAGCAAAGATACTTGCGATCATTGATGCGGTCTTTATCATCATAGAGCTTCTCGATTCCATGCGCTACGGATTCCTGCCGGTACTGCTCTCGATAGTCGCATCACTGGTACTGCTTATCATATTCTTCAGGGAAATGATATCCACAAGGATAAAGGCGATAAAGAGAAGAAGGAAGTTCAAGCATGACCTCGATCACAGAAACGATGAATGACGATATCCTGATATGCCCCGTATGCGGCGGCACGCTCTCCCGCAGCGGCAGCAGCCTTCTATGTGAGAAAAGACATTGTTTTGATATCTCGGCAAAGGGGTATGTGAATCTTCTCCTGCCGAACCATATGAACGCAAAGCTCCCCGGTGACAACAAGCTCATGGTCGGTGCAAGAAGACGCTTTCTTGAAAAGGGCTATTACGAGCCTCTCGCAGATGCGCTGTGTGTATGCGCGGCGGAGTATTTCCCCGATGAAGGGACGTTCCTTGACGCGGGCTGCGGAGAGGGGTATTATACCGAAAAAATGCTGTCCGCTCTTTACGGACGGAAAAAGAAAGTACGGGCAGCGGCTGTGGATATCTCCAAGGCTGCCTGTGCTGCTGCGGCTGTAAGACTTAAAAGCTGCCCTGTCCCCGTGATGACGGCGGCTGCGAGCGTTTTCAGGCTCCCTGCGGCTTGCGGCGGGACGGATATGCTCACGACGATATTTGCTCCGCTTTGTATGGAGGAATTCACACGGGTGCTGAAAACGGGCGGGATACTCATAATGGTGATACCCGCCGCACGGCATCTCTGGCAGCTCAAACAGGCGGTATATGACGAGCCGTATGAGAATACGCCGCATGACTATGCGCTCGAAGGCTATGAACTCATCGACAAACGCAGCGTGGAGGATACCATAGAGCTTCACTGCCGTGAGGATATATCTGACCTTTTCATGATGACGCCGTATTACTACAAGACCGGCGAGGAGGGACACCGCCGCCTTGAAGCTCTTGAAACGCTGACAACAGAAATAGCTTTTGAGATACTTGTTTACAGAAAGAATCCACAATAAAAGCTGTAAAAAAATGTCAATATTTCTATTGACTGTGAATAAAATCCGTATTATAATAATCTTAGTGGTATAATCAGTCGTTTTTTTCAAATATATTTGTATCGGGGGCTTTTCAATGTCACAGTACCGTTCCGAACCCTCACCCGTATATCAGCAGCGCCGTTCGGGATTCCCGTCGGCAGGCGCATATCTTATCGGCTCTGTCTTTCTCGGGATATGCATACTTATTTCGGCAATAATCATGAGCAGCTCATTGAAGGCGCTCGGAAAAGCCGTCGATGACAAGACCTTTGCCTCGACCTATACTTCTCCCGACAAGCTGACCGTCAAGACCGAGACAGCGAAGAAATATCTCTCGGATGACGAAGCGGCAGAATATCTCAATATCTCCAAAAAAGCTATCTCCGATGCGATATCGGACAACAAGATAACCGATTATATAATCACCGATGACGGATATTCGATATCCGTGGAGTCGCTCGATGAATATTTTGAGAACGAAGCCTATCAGATACAGATAAAGAAGAAATCCGATACCAAGAAGAGCAGTGAATGACACCGGGGGTGCCTATGGGATGGATATCCGCCGATACCGCGACTGCCGCTGCCGCGCTGATACTTATCGCAGCGGTGATACTTGCGGTGCGCAGCATGATATCCGGCAGGAAAAAGGGCAGAACGTCCTGCGGCGGTGACTGTTCGCACTGCGCGATACATATCATGGCAGGCTGCCATGAGGAAGAGGATAATATAAAATGATACGTGCCGTACAGCTCATAAACTAAGCTGTACGGCACGATTTTTTTATTCCGACAGCTTTTGGGCAAGTCTGCGCTCGATCTCGCGCATCCTGTCCACATCGCTGCTCGTTGTCATCATTTCCTTTATCAATTCGGGGAGATATTTTGCCTTTCCCGCATCACGCTCCACGACGGTGCCGTAATTGAACCATTTCAGCAGCGTTTCCTTTTGGTCGCTGTTGAGATATTCGTACAGTATCGTATACATACGCTTGTAAAGGTCGTCAAATAGCTTGTCCACGGTATCGCTGTCGAGCACGGCGCACTGCTCGTGAAGGCTTTGTACGATGCCGTTCCTGTAAAGGCTGTGTACCATTCCCCGTGCCATGATCTGTATCGCAGTGTCGATATAATCCTCATCGGTCGTAAGAAGCAGTTCGTTTTCCATAATATCACCCCGGCATCAGAGCCATTTTTTCTTTTTGAAGAATATCAGACTTACTATCACTATGGCTATGCTCACTCCCCATACTGCGGGATAGCCTATCCTTGATTCAAGCTCGGGCATATAGCGGAAGTTCATCCCGTACCAGCCCGCGATCAGCGAAAGCGGCATGAATATCGATGTTATCACCGTGAGGAGCGTCATTATCCTGTTCTGCTTTTCGGCGAGCTGCGACTGGAACATCTCGCGTATCTGCATGGTATAGTCACGCAGTGAGTTCGTTATGTCGTGAAGACGCTCTATGCGCTGTGTGAACAGGTGGAAATACCTCAGATTCTCCTTGCGGAAGAAATTGTTCTCGTTCTCTTCAAATTCCTGACCGAGATCGAGGAGCTGCTCGTAATGCACGCGCATATCCCGCAGATCGCTCCTGATAGCGCTCAGCTGCTTATACGGGCTCTCTTCGCTGCCTTCGAGTATGCCCGATTCGATAGTATCGAGCTGTTTGTCGAAATCCTCGAGCAGCTGCTGATCCTTGATGACTATCTGTTCGAGGAAATCATATATGAACCGTTCGAGCCCGGGCTTTGTCCATTTCTTTGTACGCATTATGTTTTCTATGACATTCTGCACATATCCGCTGTCGTCGATGAAGACTATCCCTTTTTCATCGAGAGCAAAGGAGAAGGCGGTCTTGCTGCCGGATATGTTTTTTCTGTCGGGTATGAGGAAGGTGCCTGTCAGCGAGTCATAGTTCACCTCTGCTTTTGTACTGTTGATAGCGGAGGGGATGTCCATTTCTATCCCCATCTCAAAAATCTCGCGGCATTCTTCCCATTCCGCACAGGTCAGCACGGCGACATACGGGCGCTTCTTTTTCAGATCGAGCTCGTTTGTCTCCGTGAGTGTGCTGTTGATATAGTAATACATCTGTGTATCCTCTCTTTTTCATGATGTCATATGATAATGATACCACAGCATTCCCCGGAATGCAAGTTTTTTCGTCATCTGCGTTTTTTCCTGCCGTTCGTGCCGTTTGTGTTCCTGCGGGGAGCATCCTTTTTCCCGGCTGATGCCGGGTAACTGCCTTTCGTCCTGTCGGCATAGGGGCGCGGCGGTATCAGGCAGTGAGGGGAATATCCGATAAGATCGCCGCGGTGCTCCATGAGCAGTGCTTTCTTGACAAGCTCGTAATTTTCGGGCTTTTTGTACTGGATGAGCGCCCTCTGCATAGCTTTTTCCTGCGGATCCTTCGGCACATAGACCGTGTTCATATTCCTCGGATCCACGCCGGTATAGTACATCACGGTCGATATCGTGGACGGGGTGGGGTAGAAGTCCTGCACCTGCTCGGGGATATATCCCATATCCCTTATATGCTCGGCGAGCTCTATCGCACATTTCATCGTCGAACCGGGGTGTGAGGACATAAGATACGGCACCACGTACTGTTCCCTGCCGGTCTTATTGTTCACCCGGAGATATCTTTTGATAAAGGCTCTGTATACATCATTTCCGGGCTTTCCCATGAGCTTCAGTACCTTGTCCGATACGTGCTCTGGAGCTACTCTTAACTGTCCGCTGATGTGGTATCTGCAAAGCTCCCGCAGAAATTCATCCGAGCTGTCCGCCATGACATAATCAAATCTTATACCCGAACGGACGAATACTTTCTTTACGCCCGGCAGCTCCCTCAGCTCGCGGAGCAGTCTCACATAATCGCTGTGATCGATCTTCAGGTTCTTGCAGGGAGAGGGGAACAGGCACTGCCTGTCGGTGCATACTCCCTTTGTGAGCTGCTTTTCGCAGGACGGGAAGCGGAAATTTCCCGTAGGACCGCCGACATCGTGGATATTTCCCTTGAATTCGGGGTCGCGGGTCATAGCTTTTGCTTCCTCTATAAGTGAATTGTGGCTCCTTGACTGCACTGTCCTGCCCTGGTGGAAGGTGAGCGCACAGAAGCTGCATCCGCCGAAGCATCCGCGGCAGCTCGTCAGGCTGAATTTTATCTCGGATATGGCGGGAACGCCGCCGTCCTTCTTGTATACCGGGTGATAGGTGTTCATATACGGCAGGGAATAGATATCATCCATTTCAATTGTGGTGAGCGGTGCTGCGGGCGGGTTCACTATGACGTACTGCCTGTCGGGATACGGTTCAGCGAGCGGTTTAGCTGTTATGGAGTCGGTGTTTTGGTACTGTATGCGAAAGCTCTTTGCGTAGGCGATCTTGTCCGTGCTGACCTCATCAAACGAAGGCAGCATCACGGCGCCGTCCGTAAGGGAGACATCGCTTGTCTTGTACACCGTTCCCTTTATGTATGTGATATCCCTGATATCCATTCCCGCATCCAGCGCCTCGGCTATCTCGACTATGCTGTGCTCGCCCATTCCGTAGGAAATGATATCCGCGCCGGAATCGAGCAGTATCGAGCGCTTTATCCTGTCCGACCAGTAATCGTAATGCGCCAGTCTGCGCAGTGACGCTTCTATACCGCCGATTATCACCGGCGTTTTCTTGAAAGTGCGGCGGATAAGATTTGAATATACTATCGTTGCGTTGTCGGGGCGTTTCCCCATGACCCCGCCTGCGGTATATGCATCCGAGGAGCGGCGTTTTTTGTTCACGGTATAGTGGTTCACCATAGAATCCATGTTCCCCGCGCTCACCAGAAAAGCAAGGCGCGGTTCTCCGAGGACGGCTATGCTCTGATCGTCCCGCCAGTCGGGCTGTGAGATGATGCCGACCTTATATCCGTAATCCTCGAGCACACGGGATATTATAGCGGGTCCGAACGAGGAGTGATCGACATATGCATCGCCTATCACATACACGAAATCGCACTGCTCCCAGCCGCGCTGACGCATATCATCTTTACTTATCGGAAGAAATCCGTTTCCTGCCATTTCGTGCCACCTCATGATCTTACAGAATCTTCTGTCAAAACAAGTATAGCACAGTATGACGCTTTTATCAAGTATTTTTAGCATATATGCAAAAAACAGAGCTTGCTCTGCAAAAAACAGAGCTTGCTCATTGTGTGAGCAAGCCCTGTTTTGCGTTATTCTATTACAAGAGTGTAATTCTTCCCGCAGTCGATCGTGAGAGTAACGTTTCCGTCCTCGTCTGCTGTTGCTTCTGCGAGTTTTGTCTTTGTGGAATTCTTTTCCGCGTAGAGAGTTACGGTCTTTCCTGCGTTCTCGCTGCCGAGTTTCAGTGTGATGCTGCCTGTGTTGGAGGCTCTCATCATTATCGGCTTCATGTCTGCATCACATACGTAAACGTAAGAATTGGGATTCTTTCCCGCGAACATATTGCTTGTCGGGATGACCGAAAGAGTTACGTTCGATGCCGGCATCGTGAATGTTCCGCTGTAGCCGCTTATTCTCGCGATCTCACGTCCGTCCGAATTGATAACGGCTACTGTCTGATCGTTCATAGTGATTGCGACAGTATCTCCCTGCTGTGCGGATGTAGTTGATACCGTTATCCCCGCGGGAGCGGTCACCGTGTACTTTGTTGCGGGTGCGGGTGTTATCTGCCATGTTAAGGTGATATCATCCGTCGTGCCGTCCGACCATGCAAAGCCGTCTTTCAGCGAAACGGTCACGGTGTATGTTCCGGCAGCAGCTGCCGAAACCGTGCCGCCGAGTGTCATTTTTTCGCTGTCAAAGTCTGCAAGAGCAACCTTTTTCTCGGTGCCGTCATATACATATTTTCCGCTGACTGTCGGCTTTGTGACAGAACCATGATCGTTCCAGCCGGCATAGATTGTGATGTTTCCCGTCACCTTGCTGTCGAAATCATACGGCTTTGTGAGTGCCGCATCGGAATACCACTTGTCGAACACCGAATTTGTCTTTGTCGGATCGTCGGGCTTTTTCACCGTACCGCCGTTTGCAACAAGCTGCGATGACACTGCCGTGCCGCCGTTTGAATTAAATATCACCGTGACGATATCTTCATCTGCGGCGATTATCTCTATCCATTCGGTAAAGCATTCGCCGTCATCGCCAACCAAACGGATATGATATACTCCGGGCTTTGAAAAGCTGATAAGATCTTCGCTTGTTATTGTCACGTCTTCCGTTTCTTTTGCTTCCCAATGAAAAGCCACGCCGGAATCTATCAGTTCTGTGACATCAAATAATACTCCATATGCCGATCCACCGTCAGATGCCGGTTCGATAAGCGTTGAAGCTCCTGCATTGTACTGCTGTTCGGGTCGGCTGTCATGAACACGATAATCTGCCCAGTCGGAATAATAAATTTTTCCGTCCGAATCCATAGCCTTTATCCTGACTTTGTAATATCTGTATTCGGGACCGGGTGGGTAGCCTTGACTGATATTTTTTAAATTTGAAAAGCGCTGCATTCCCCTGGGAGTTATTATCGAATCTATTCCGTCGCTCACCAGATAAAACTGCCATTGACCTTTACATCTTCCGGAAATATCTTCTCCTCTGTACGTTATTTTGTAATCGACCACATCGGAAAAACTGAAAACACTCACAAAGCCGCCTATATGCATGGTTTTCATTGGGTTCCCTTTGGGTTTTACGCTGACGTAGGGCTCAAAGAAGTCCCGTCCGTAATCCGGACCGGCAGAGCTTGCCTCTGCTGCTGTTTCCGGCATTTTAAGGCGTTGAGGGAATTTACGGATCCCGAGAATCGTGTCGGCATAGACCTCTTTGTACCAGTAATCCATCCATAAGCCGCCAGTTTTTTCACAGGTCTGATCATATCTTACAATGTTCCTGTTTAACAGATTATTGCCGACTTTCCTCGGGTCAAACGAGTTGTAGTAAAATGTGAGTCTGCTTACGAACCAGTAGAAGGTATTCAGTGCTCTGGGATTGTATTCTTTGTCTTCCTTTAATCCGCTTAATGCAAAATATGAATTATCGGATCTATGACTGCCCACATCGAAGCCGACTTTGTCAAGAAGATCCATAAATGTCATATTTTTGGAATTAGCATAGTCGTATATGGTCTTGACCGAATTCGTGTCGAGGTGGGTGCTGTCGCTCAGAAATTCCTCCTGCCTCTTGTAATAAGTGTTCATGGAGGCAATTTTCTTAGGGTAATCGTATTCTATATAACCTACTTTGCTATAGTAATGGATGTCAACATTATATGTATTTCCTGTGTGGGAAAACGGTACAGCTTCATTCGTTACTTCTGCAAGGTCAGAAAGAAGCTGTATCTCCGCCGTTCCTTTATTGATATACACAAATCTGTCATACTTCTGCTTGAACTTGAATGTAGAATAGAGGCTGATCACGCTTGTGGGACTGCTGCCGTCAAGCGTCTGAGCGTTGATGGCGTCAAGATAGCTCTTGACGATAGCTGCGTCTGTTTTGCAGTCTTTATATCTTTTGTATAATGCGTCATCATTGTAGCTCATTACCTGATCGTCAGACAGCTGTGCGACCCTGAGATGTGCCGAGAGACACTGTGCAATTACAGAATATGCATAGAAATAGTCATACGTCATTCTGTCGATGTATGGAGCCATCTCATCATATACCTCGCCTGTAAACATACAGTGCCTTACTGCTTCGTCATTCAGTACTGATACAGATTGCGCCCCTGCATATCGCGGTAGGTTTTTCCGCTCATAAGGTCATTTATGTTATTGAATATGAACATAAAAGAGCCGGAGGTTTCCCACATCCTGTTGTCGCCTATCAGATAAGCTGTCTCGATGGCTTTCTGATTTGCATCCTTGGCGGAGTTGCTGTTGATAAGTTCCAACTGTGCAGCAAAGCCTCTTTTGCCGCTTGAGTCACCTATCATCGTGTGCAGCTTATCAAATTCCGAGCCCACACCGTTTACAAAGAATTGTGTATCCTTTATCGTGTTGAGCTTGTCGTCTATATTTTTTACACTGATGCTGAGAGAGTTGAGCTGTAAATTCATTTCCTGCCGGAATTCATGGAGATTTTTGCTGAGAGCAGATACCTGATCGCTTACTTGGGTGAGTGAAGGACCATTCGAGGCTGTTATCCCGAACAGTTTTCCCAGCGCACTGAGTACAGGGGAAAGCACACTGCCGTTCGGAACAAATTGCCCAACTGCGGCAATTCCCGTATCCATGCCACTTGCCCGAGCATATCAGCCGCAGCGGGAACGTACATCTGCCCCATCAGCGATACCGTCATGCACACCGACAGGAACGCGGCGGCAAGGCGGGTTGCCAATGTTTTACGTGTAAACTGCAAATAGATCATTCCTTTCAATAATAAATTATAAGATCACACCTAATCCGCTTGATATTATATCATAATTTATATAAAAAAACAAGTGTTACGGACGATTTTTGCCTGTTTTTTTGTTCCGGAGATGCTGCCGGGAAACGGCGGCTTTGTTTAAAGTATACAAAAAAACAGCAAAAAATTATGTGTTGAATTTTCATAAAAAGGTAGATTTCGTTTAGGAAGAGTTGTATAATATTATCAAATAACAAAAAAGGACGTATTATCATGATAGAACTGAAATTTCTGATAAATGAGATCAATTACGGCGATGTGGTCGTATATCTTATGCCGTATATAAAATGGGACGATCTCAATGTCCCGGCGGCTCTGAAGGCGGTCGCAAGGACTCACGGGGCGGAGAGCGCGGTAAGGAGCATCATCGGGCTCATGCCGCAGGAAAAGCAGGACGAGCTCGTGGCATACATCGTCGAGCACAACAGGGACAGGATAATCGCCGGGCTCACGAACGAAGCCGCCAAGCGCGGTATACGGATGAAGCTCAATGATGTTGAAATGAACAATACATCAGATACCGTTGTTATATGATATAGGACAGAGGGTGAATGAATGTATCCGAGGATCGGTATTCGTCCCGTTATCGACGGACGTCGTTTCGGGGTAAGGGAATCGCTTGAGGAAAAGACTGCGGCTATGGCACGCGCGGCAAAGGAGCTTATCTCCGGAAACTGCCGCTATCCCGACGGAAAGCCTGTAGAATGCGTGATAACGCCGTTCACTATCGGCTGCGGAGCCGAGGCTGCAAGAGCGGAGGAATACTTCTCCGACCTCAATGTGACAGCAACTCTCACGGTCAGCGCCTGCCGCGCATTTGTCGCCGAGACTATGGATCACGACCCGATCTCGGTGAAAGCGGTGTGGGGCTTCAACAGCACAAAGCTCCCGGGCGGGCTGTATCTTGCGGCGGCTGTGTCCGCCTATGCATCGAGCGGACTGCCGGTGTTCCCGATATGCGCCGCCGATGTGCAGGACGCGGATGATATGAGCATCCCGCCCGATGTTTCGGAAAAGCTGCTCAGGTTCGCCCGCTGCGCCGTGGCTGTCGGCTGGATGCGCTCGAAGACCTATGTCGGGCTCGGCACTTACTCCGAGGGGATAGGCGGATCGTACAGCAACGCGCTGTTCATGCAGAAGTATCTCGGTATACGCCCCGAATGGGTGGATATGACAGAGATACTTCGCAGGATACATCTTGATATCTACGACCGCGATGAATACGAAAAAGCTCTTGACTGGACACACCGCAACTGCCCTGTCGGGATGAACGCCAATACGGATAAATCCAATCCCGGCAACAAAAAGCTTATGACACTTGACGAGCAGTGGGAATTCTGCGTGAAGATGACGCTCATCGTCCGTGATATCATGCTCGGCAGCGAAAAGCTCCGCGAACTTGGCTGGGAAGAGGAGGCAGAAGGCAAAAATGCTGTGTTCGGCGGCTTCGGCGGTCAGAGGATGTGGTCGGACTGGCTCCCGAACGGCGAATTTACCGGGAGCATCCTCAATACTTCCTTCGACTGGAACGGAAAAAAGCAGCCGTTCATACTTTCCCCCGGCAATGACTGTCTCAACGGCACCGAGATGCTTTTCGGCAGTCTGCTCTCGTCAAC
>JAILFE010000072.1 GCA_024697725.1 Oscillospiraceae bacterium | reverse complement strand
TCCGCTTGCACGCCGCAGCGGAGCTTTTTTCCTCGCCGCAGGCAAGAAGCCTTTTCACCTCTATCACCTTGGTGAATATTTCGGGCAGAACATCCCGGCTTATAACAACATATCCCAAGCCGTCCATAATTCAAAACTCCCTTTTCCGGGTCATACCTGTGTTACGTGCGAACATCAGCGGGGGTGATCTTTCGCTGTATCGTCCACAAAGAAAATACAAATGTATTTCTAACAAATACAATGATATCATTTTCAAAGCGATTTGTCAAGTCCTTTTTTTCGCTCCGCACGAAAACAGTCACAAAGCTTTGAGTGATAGAGCGTTATGTTTTGTGGTATATGCAGCAGTGCGGGCAGCAAAGAGACTCGGCGGCAGCCTTGACAACAGGCGGCGGGAGTGGTACAATAACAAAAACAGACGCACAAGTCAGAAGCGGAGGGAATAATCGATGAAGAAAATTATAAAATTCAGCGATGCTCAAGCTGACCTTTTACGCTCGCTTGGTCTGCCCACAACCCTTAGTGAAGATAATTCCGACGAAGAAATAATCGGATTTACGGACATAGTCTCAGAACACCTCCAGATGTACGGCTTGACCGACGATGGTGAAAACGATATAGGAGAAATGTGTGCTGACATACTTACAGCTATAGCTGTATTATAAGTGTGTGGGCTATGAAAGTGATGACAACGACGATTGACCGTGCATAAAAAAGCTCAAACAGGCTTTAGGAGGCAAATGATATGAATTATGACAATTTATACTCCAATTTCAATGCTCTGTTCCCCGAATGTGCAGATGAACTTAACACATATGCAAAATCGGCAGATGCAAAAGAAACAGACGGTATGCACATTATGTTTTCTTTTGTGGTTATCCCATTTGTTCTTGAACTTCTCAAAAACGACGATACCGACAAGTTGAAAAGAGCTTTCAGCTATTTCGAGAAAATGGCTTCTTCTGATTCATCAGATGTTACAGAAGTTCTTGAATTTACAGTTATTGAAAACCTCATGTCCAACGGTCAAGTCATTTATGATAAGTCTAAGACTTATATGGGGGAAAATATGTCAGAATGCTGTAAAAGGGCAGAACAGTACTTACAGATCGGATAATTCGGCATTACAAAACGCCAAAAACACATGAGCTATGATCTGTTGGTCAACAACATCAGAAATTACATATCCCCTGCCGCAGCATATGCCGTGACAGGGGATATTTTTCCGGAATGTGGGGTCGATATGCTTATTTTCCCGTCCTCGACCAGGCGCTTGTCGAAAACAGTACAAGTATCGGGAATATCTCGAGCCTGCCCGCCAGCATATCAAAGATGAGTATGATCTTCGATATGGGGCCGAAGCCGCTGAAATTACCGACAGGTCCGACAGTGTCAAGTCCGGGGCCGATATTGTTCAGACAGGAGAGCACCGCCGTGAAATTGGTCGTGCTCGAAAATCCGTCGATCGATATCAGCAGATAGCTGACAATTATTATAAATACATATGCTATAAGATAGTTGTTCGCGTTTTCGACTATCTTTTCATCGACAGACTGCCCGTCCGCCCTTATAGACTGTATCTTCTGCGGGTGGAGCATACGCCTTATGCTCCTTCTGAGGCTCTTCACCAGAAGCAGCATTCTCGAACATTTGAAACCGCCGCCCGTACTTCCGGCGCTCGCGCCGATCACCATAAGGCAGACGATTATCGACTTGGAAAACGACGGCCACAGATCAAAATCCACCGTGCAGAAGCCCGTTGTCGTCATTATCGAGGATACCTGGAATGAAACGTGTCTTATAGCTTCGCCGATCGTCGGGAAATATCCGATGGTATTCACTGTGATAAGTATCACCGCACCGAAGAATATCCCGAAATAAAGTCTCAGTTCCTCATTTTTGAGCAGATTTTTGAACTGTCCGGATACTATGAGATAATAGCAGTTGAAATTTACTCCGAACAGCAGCATGAACACCGTACACACGATCTGTATATACGGGCTGTAGCCGGCTATACTGTCTGATCTTATCCCGAAGCCGCCTGTTCCCGCTGTTCCGAAGGCGGTGCAGATCGCATCGAACACGGGCATCCTTCCGAGCACGAGGAATATGAAATCCGCAGCCGTCAGTGCGAAATACATCAGATAAAGTATCATCGCCGTATGCTTCATCTTGGGGACTATCTTGCCGACATCCGGCCCCGGGCTCTCCGAGCGCAGCAGATGCAGCATATACCCGCTGTCCTTTTTGGAAAGCGGGACTATCGCCAGCAGGAACACCAGTACTCCCATGCCGCCCAGCCAGTGGCTGAAGCTGCGCCAGTACAGCATTCCGCGCGACAAAGACTCTATATCCGTCAGTATCGAGGCTCCGGTAGTCGTAAAACCGGATACCGTTTCAAAAAGTGCATCGATATAAGACGGTATCTCTCCCGAGATAAAGAACGGCAGACATCCGGTAAGGCTGAGTATTATCCATGCAAGTCCGACACAGACAAAGCCATCCTTCGCCCCGAGCGAATTCTTCGCGTTCCTGCTCAGAAGATATATTACTCCCGATATCACCACGATCACGGACATCGAGATTATAAATGCCGCTCCCGCTTCGTGCCTGCCGTCTGCAAAGCACAGTATCATTGCAGGTATCATGAAGATTATCTCTCCGAAAAGTATCTCCGAGATGATCTTCCCTATCAGTTTATAATTCAAGACCGCAGCGCCTCTCAGTCGTCAAAGATATCATTCAGCTTATACACGGTATTTTCGACATTGGTCGAGATGATGACCGTATCTCCCGGCTTGAATGATGAATTTCCGTCGGGGATCTCTATCGAGCGCCTGTGAGTTATGCAGCAGACAAGGATATTCTTGTTCAGCCTGATATTTTTCAGCGGCTCTCCGCAGTGGCGCGTTTCCTCTGTCACCTGGAACTCGATCGCCTCCGCCTTTCCGTCGGCTATGAAATGCACCGATGTTGCAGCGCCCGTCTTGTATTTCATTGAGCGCACGACCCTGACTATCATATTGCAGCACAGCTCCCTCGGGCTTACGGTGCTTCCGATCGGGAGTATATCGTGGATACTGTTGTTGTCCATTTTACCGAGCTTGGTTATCACCTGCGGCACTTCATAGTTCGTGCCGTAGAGCGCTATAACGACATTCAGCTCGTCCATGCCCGTCAGTGCGACCATTGCGTCAAATTCAGATATATTCTCACTTTCGAGCAGCGAACGGCTGCTTGCATCGCCGCGTATGATATTCGCATACGGCAGCAGATTTGCGAGCTGCACGCAGCGCTCGGTATTGTTGTCTATCACCGTTGCCGAGATACCGTCCTTGTTATGGAGCATCTCGGTAAGATAGTAGCTTATCCTGCCGCCGCCGCAGAGCATGACTTTTTTCGCCTTGTGGGTGATTATCCCGAGGCTCGAAAGCAGCAGTGCGAGGTTTTCCGACGGCGCGGTGACGAATATCCTGTCGCCCTCTGTGAGTATGAAATCGCCGTATGGCATGACCGCTCTGCCGTCGCGCAGGACCGCACAGACGAGCACCTTGCATTTTATTATCGTATTGATATTGCTGAGTCTAACCGCACAGAGCTTGCTGTCCCTTTCTATCTTCAGCTCGACGATCTCGGCTCTTCCCTTGGCAAAGGAATCGAGCTTTAAGAATCCGGGGAATTTTATGAGATGCTCGATCTCATCCGCAGCCATTTTTTCGGGATTTACCGTCATGGACAGAGCAAAGGCATCCTTCATCTCGTATATCTGATCGGCAAATTCGGGATTTCTTATACGCGCTATGGTACGTATATTCTTATTTATGAAACGTGCCGTCATGCAGCACAGAAGATTTGTCTCATCCGAGCCTGTGACCGCAATGAGCAGCTCGGCATCCTTTACTCCCGCTCTTACGAGAGTATCCTTTACCGAGCAGTTTCCGTATACTCCGAGGACATCATATCTTTCGATACAGTCCTCAAGCGCTCCCCGCAAGGAATCTATCACGGTGATATCGTTTTCCTCCGCCGAGAGCTGTCTTGCAAGCGTAAGTCCTATCTTTCCCACGCCCGCCACAATTATATTCATATATGCACTTCCTCAGAACGGCATCTGCCATATACTTAAACGTATAAATTATATAGTGCGTGCTCAATAACCGCCCTACGGGCGGTTCTGCTGCAAATCAAAGATTTGCAGCGCACTACCTGATTAATGTCTGCTTATTGCTGACCTACGGTCAGCAATAGTGCAAGATTTTTGGGCTTATCAGTTCAAAAATCTTGCACTCAAAAAGCCGAAAAGCACTCCGAAGTTGCAC
>JAILFE010000389.1 GCA_024697725.1 Oscillospiraceae bacterium | reverse complement strand
GCCGGTCACACAGCTCGACCTTGTGTCGAGATATATAGGTCCCGACGATGATAATGTCAGGATAAACAAGCTCTCCTCGGGAGACTGGCAGAAGACCCGCGCAAGGGTCAAAAAAGCCGTGCATGATATGGCAGACGAGCTGACCGAGCTTTATGCCAGAAGGAGCAGGACAAAGGGATATCCCTTCCCGCCCGACGATGACTGGCAGGCGGATTTTGACGGGCGTTTCCCGTATGACGAAACGGATGACCAGCTCAGATGCATAGATGAGATAAAGACCGATATGCAGAAGGCTGTGCCTATGGACAGACTTCTCTGCGGAGATGTGGGATTCGGCAAGACAGAGGTCGCGTTCCGTGCGGTGTTCAAGTGCATTGAGGACGGCAAGCAGTGTGCTTTGCTCGTGCCGACGACCGTGCTCGCATGGCAGCATTATCAGACGGCACTAAAGCGCTTTGAGCATTTTCCGTTCAGTATCGAGCTTCTCTCGCGCTTCCGCAGCAGGAAGGAACAGACCGAGATACTGAAAAAGCTCTCCGAGGGAAGGATAGATCTTATCATCGGCACCCACCGCCTTGTGCAGAAGGATGTCGTGTTCAAGGATCTGGGACTTGCGATAATAGACGAGGAGCAGCGCTTCGGTGTCGCACAGAAGGAGCGCTTCAAGCAGATATTCGCGGGGATAGACGTGCTCTCGCTCTCCGCTACGCCGATACCGAGAACGCTCAATATGGCGATGAGCGGCATACGCGATATGTCGGTGATAGACGAGCCGCCTGTTGACCGATATCCCGTGCAGACCTATGTCATCGAGCACGACGACGGTATTATACTCCAGGCGATAAACAAGGAACTGCGCCGCGGCGGACAGGTGTACTATATCCACAACAGGATAGAGACTATAGAGCGCTGTGCGGGAAAGCTCGGGGCGATGCTGCCCGATGCACGTATAGTTGTCGCTCACGGGCAGATAGGCGAGGAGCGCCTTTCCGAGATATGGCAGCAGGTCGTGAACCATGAGGTCGATATACTCGTCTGCACGACAATAATAGAAACGGGCGTGGATGTTGCCAATGTGAATACCCTGATAATCGAGGATGCCGACAGGATGGGACTTTCTCAGCTCTATCAGCTGCGCGGGCGCGTCGGGCGTTCAAACAGGCGCGCATTTGCCTATTTCACGTTCCGCCGCGGGAAGGTGCTCACGGAGATAGCATCCAAGCGCCTTGACGCGATACGTGAATTCACACAGTTCGGCAGCGGCTTCCGTGTTGCTGTCAGAGACCTTGAGATAAGGGGCGCGGGCTCGATACTCGGCGGCCGTCAGCACGGACATATGGAAGCTGTCGGATATGATATGTATCTGCGGCTGCTGTCCGAGGCGCTTGCTGAGATGAAGGGCGAAAAGCCGCCGCGTGCTCCCGAGGAATGCCTTGTCGATCTCCGCATCGAAGCGCATATCCCCGACAAATATATCACAGGGCTTTCCGAAAGGCTCGATGCCTACCGCAAGATCGCGGCAGTGCGCACTCCGGAGGAAAGCATGGATCTTATAGATGAATTCATCGACCGCTACGGCGATCCGCCGAAGTCGATACTCGGGCTCATCACAGTGGCGCTCGTGCGGAACATGGCGGGGGATATAGGCATAACCGAGATCACCCAGCGCAGCGGGAGTATGGTGTTCGTGATAAGCTATGCGTCGATAGAGCAGGTGCAGGCACTCGTTGCAGAGTACAAGGACCGCGTGACTATGAACAGCACCGCCGACAAGCCGTATATCAGCATAAAGCTCGACAAGAAGGAAAAAACGGTCGATCTGATGAAGAATGCCGTCACGATACTTTACAACAGCAGGGAAAAAAGCGATCAGTAAGCAAGTGGTGATACTATATGACATATTCTATCCGGCCGCTGCAGAGCGATGGATTTGCAGCGGCATATGAGCTCGCATGGGATACCTTCACGGTCAGCCTTTCGGAGCATTATACCGCCGAGGGAAGGGAGAGTTTTCACAGCTTCCTTTACAGCGGCGATATCGAGGATATGTATATGACCGGGAATTTTGTCATGTACGGCTGTTTTTCGGAGGATGACCTTATCGGAGTCGGCGGGCTGATGAAGAACTGCCATATCTCGCTGCTTTTCGTTGCCCCTGAGTATCAGCGCCGCGGCATCGGACGGTTGCTTGCGGAAAAGATGATATCGGCAGCAGCTTCTGCCGGGTGTGACAGCGTTACACTCAATGCCGCGCCGGATGCCGTCGGGTTCTATAAGGCGATAGGCTTTGAGGAAACGGATATGGAGCGCATCTCGGACGGTATACTTTATATACCGATGAAATATCATCTTCAGAAAAAGCACGGATTATTCGGCTTTTTAAGGAGCTTCGGGCAATGTTCCGGAACAGATTAATCAATGGTAACAATTATAACAATATATCGCGTATTTATGTTAATTTTTGACTATGCTTGACAAAAACACAGTGATGTGATAAAATAAAGAATGGCGGTTTAGTGTCCGCCATATACTGCGCAGAATGCGCGGCAAATGACAATGTATACGGAGGGATATTTTTGAATAAGATAATCTCTTTTTTTACAGAACATCTCCGTGCCGTGCTGATAGGGCTGATAGCTCTTGTCAGTGTGGTCTTCGTTATAGTGCTTGCTGCGATAATCTTTGCGGGAGGGGGCCGCAGGTCGCTCACCGTTGCGGAAATATCCGGCAGTGCGTTCATAGTCAAGAATGACGGCAGAGTGCCGGTCGTAAAGAATATGACTATCGCAAGCGGCGATGTCATGGTGACCGAGCCCGGCTGCACGGCGGTGCTGAAGACCGACGGCAGCAAATATATCTATGCCGAGCCCTCTTCGACCATATACGTATATTATACCGAAGCCTCCAAAAAAGGGAATATCGTTGTGAATGTCTCCGACGGCTCCGTGCTTTGCAGACTTGATTCCAAGCTGCGCGGGAACGAGAAGTTCGAGGTCAGGACCCCGAATTCCGTCACGACAGCCGAAGGAACGGTCTTCCACGTTGATTTTAACTATGCCCCGGAATATATGGGCATGAATGACGTTATGGTCACCGATGTGAAATGCATCGAGGGTACGCTCGCACTTCAGCTTTTCAATCTGAACAGTGAAAAATCGGGCGATCTTATGGAGCTCGGTGAGGCGAAAGCCGCAGAGCTCATAACCTGCTCACAGCTTACTGATTACAGCTATCTCAATATGACCTTCTCACTCAGCGAATTCAAAAAGTATACGCTCAGCGAGCTCATAAAGATAAGCGGCGAACGGAAGATCCCCTATGAGCTTACCGAAATGAACAATGCGTTTGTTTCGGCATCCGACGGCAATGAAACTGCCGAGACATCGATAACCTTCCCCGAAACGACGGCGAAGACCGAACCGTCCGAAACTACACAGCGCAGCGTCACCACTGCGCCGCCCGAGGAAACAACAACAGTCCCGGATACTTCTGCTGCCGGGGATGAAACAGTATTTACCGTGCCGACTACATCCGTTTCCGAGACGACTACAGTCTCCGAAACGACAACGGCATCCGCATCTGTAACAACAGCGGCGCCTGTTACCACCAAAGCACCCGTAACAACGGCAGCTCCCGTTACTACGAAAGCACCTGTAACGACAGCAGCACCCGTTACCACAACAGCGCCCGCAGCAACGACTACAGCACCGTCTGTTACCACGACAGCGCCTGCAGAAACGACAACAGAGCCTCCCGTTACCACAAAGGCACCCGTAACGACAGCGCCGCCTGTAACAACAGAGGCTCCCGAGAAAACACAGACAGCGACTGAGCCCGTGACGGCAAGCCGCGTTACAGAGGAAGAGACCACAGCCGTCACAACAGAGGAGACGACAGGATCGTCCTTGTACTGGTGGGAGATCATAAATTCCGGAAACGATCAGTAAAGGATCACGGGCATCCGACCCGGAAAAGAACGATCAGGCCGCAAGGCAGAATGGAGAACAGATGAAGAATATAAGGATAGCGGCAATAACGGGTATCATAGCCGTCATTGCGCTGATAGTCACTATATTTATTGTGGCGGGCGGCAGCAGCAAATACGGACTTTACATAACTGCCGTCAGCGGAGATGTCAATATCAGCAATTCCGACAAGAGCACCTCCGAAAATGCCGAAGAGAACCGCAAGCTGATAAAGGGCGATGTCGTGACGGTAGGTGATGTCGGCACCTGCACCATCGTATACCGCACGAGCAAGAACAATGATGTGAATTATCTGGTGCTCACGGATAAGACACAGGTATTCGTGAATGAAGAATTTGACGGAAGATCCGATACCGAGCTTTATCTCAACCGCGGACAGATCATAAGCTCGAATGCCGAGGATCTGGGACCCACAGCAAATATCAGGACCGCCAACTGTTCGGTGACAACGGGCTGCGCGGTCAGCACGGTGGGCTATAAGATAGCCGAGGAAGGGAATTATACCGATTTTGCGTCACTTGGCGGAAATCTTTATGTTCAGCTCTACGACCAGCAGGGCAATAAGGTGAATAACGAAGAGCTTCTCGGCGCAGGCAGGAACGGCAGAGTAGTATCCGGCAAGGACGGACCGTATTTTGACTGCCTTAACACCGATCTCGATCTCAGCACATACGATTCTGCGATGCTCAAGCAGATATTCTCAATATCGGCACGTGTAAAGCTTGAATTTTCGCCGGAGGATATAAAGGCGGCATATAATACCGTCCGTGAGAACGAGGGCAATGAAAACGAGCCCGATGAACTCGATGAGATACCTATCTCCGTGGACAATGCGACACCGATCCAGACTGCCGAGACTATAGCCACCAAGCAGTCCGATGAGGACAAGACCGAGGAAACAACGATAATAACCACCTCCGAGACAGAGCAGACCACTACTTCAGAGGAGACCACCGAGACTACTACAAAACAGGAGGAAACGACGACCGAGGAGACCGAGGATACCGATGAGGATACCGAGGAACTCGACGATGACGTGGAAGAGCTGACCGATGATGATGATATATTCACTGTATCTGTCATCATTGACGGCGTTACAACGACTCAGACCGTAGGCTACGGTGAGAATGCTGATATGCCCGATGATCCCGTTATCGAGGGCAAGACATTTGTCGGCTGGGACCGCTCGTTCGACAATATCACATCCGATACCGTCATAACCGCTATATTCATCGACGACGATCAGGACGACGATACCTCCTCTGTATCATACGGAGAGCATACAGTGACCGTTGTCATCGGCGGCACCTCGACGACACAGACAGTCGCCGACGGTGAAGCGGCAAATATCCCCTCGTCCATAACGCTTGAGGGATACACCTTCAAGGGCTGGGATACCGATTATTCCAATGTGACGAGCGATATGACCGTTACAGCAATACTCGAACCCATATCCTGCACCGTAACGTTCATCGTTGACGGCACGAGCTATATCACACAGGTAAGCTACGGAGGAACAGCCGTTCCGACCGTGACACCTTCGCAGAACAGCGCAGGACAGAACTTTACCGGCTGGGACAAGTCGCTTTCGGGCATAACCTCGGATACTACGATAACCGC
>JAILFE010000217.1 GCA_024697725.1 Oscillospiraceae bacterium | reverse complement strand
CCAGTAAGAACCGTCATATCCGAAGTATTCTGCCGCACTTGCTGTTGTTGCGATCGCTGCCGCTGCCATGAATCCTGCTATTGCCGATACGACCATTTTTCTGATGCTTTTCATTTTGTTTTCCTCCGTATATCTTAATGTGTTTTTATCGGGGTGTTGTTTTTTCCCTGTGTCTATATAATAGCTCATTTTTCCCGATAAATCAATAATCAATACGGTTGGCAAGTGTCAATTAAGCTACACACCGCAGCAGATGTGTAGCTTATCCGACATGATATTATGGAATTGTTTATTTATTCGGAAATTATGCAGATAACAGCAGATCATCATGCCGCATCATCGAGAGCGTCGGCGTATTTGACCGCAAGATCGTCATAATCAGCTATCGCCATGTCGAGCCTTCCTATGATATCATCGTATGAATACAACCCGTCGGCGTTCTTTTCAAGACCCTCAAACGAAAGCGAATATATCGCAGGAGGAGTTTCAAGATCGAGCATGGTCACATTGCGCAGCTGATCCGTGCTCTGATATATCAGTTCGACCGATGCAAATTCATTTCCGTCCTTGTCCTCCCATTTTTCAAATACAAGTTTTACTCCGATAGGAGTACGCTTTTCCAGAGTATAGGGCAGTTCATAGTCTTCAACTCCCATTGAGATCAATACACTGTTCACGGTGCAGTCGTGTCCGCAGAGGAATGAGAATTTTCTGTTAGCATTCGTAAATTCGCCCCGTATCTCCCTTATCATCGGATTTGCCAAATTTATCGCAACGAGGGGCAGACCGTGGCGGACAAGATTGAATTTCGTGGTGATATCCGCTGTCCTCTGCCACATTTCTTGTGTCATATCATTGCCGAACGCAGCTTTCTTTGAGTCGGGTTCCTCGTAATACTGCAATACGAATGCATCGCTCAATGTGCAGGCTGTCTTCAGTGAACCGCTGACGGTTGGTTCCTTGCCTGGCTCTATTATCAGTTCGGTATCGTTCAGTACAAGGTCGGTCAGCTCGCCGGTCTTGTATCCCTCGGAATCCTTATAATCTATAAGATCACAGAGCATAGCGACATTTTCTGAAATATCGGCTGCTATCTCCGCACCACCGTATTTTTCAAACTGTTCCGCAACTGCATAGGCATAGGCTTCGCTGTAAAAATGTATCACGGGATTGAACGTATCGTCCATATTTCCGAATTCGCCGTGATGCTCTATCGTAACATCAGCAGCGGGGAGAAATCCGCTTGAAAAATAGTGTGCGGTAGCGAGCGTGCGCTGCTTTGAGTTGGCATATATCCGCAGTTCGCCGTCCTCCGGCATCCAGTTTTCGGGAATAAGCTCCTCGGCTTCGAGCCACTTGCGGAAATACTGTCCCATTTCCGTCTCAAGAACACCGCCGCGCAGGGAGAGTTCGCTCGAATTTGAAGTCCAGTTGAACCATTCATGAGGCGTTGCGATCTCATTCACAGAACCGTTGCTCGAAAGCGGAGCGCGAATATTGTGGCGGCTCAACACAACTACCTTTGTCAGCTTGTAGTCTTCGGTATCCGCACGGTTTGAATTGATGATGTATTCCTGTTCATCCGATACTTCTTCCTCAGTTACGGTAGTTTCGGAAACGGTTGTTTCCGAATCCGCTGTTGTTTCCTCGACAGCAGCAGAAGTTGTTGTTTCCGATTCTGTAACTGCTGATGAAGTAGCCGGTACCGATGTTCCGGCAGCGGGTGCTGGGGCAGATGCACTTTCAGCACAGCCTGTCAGACCGTATACGGCAGTACATACTGACAGTATAATTGCAAGTTCCTTTTTCAAATTATATACAGATCCTTTTGTATCATTCAGTATTTTATCTGTATTTAATAATACCTTATTCTCCGGAACATATCAAGGAATTATATCATTCATAACTAACTAAAAAAAGCGATTTTTTTGTGCATTACGACAAATTTACTATATTATCGAGGATTAGCGGCGCTTATATTGTTATGTTGTGATAAATATGATATACTATATGTAGTTAAGGGCAGTCAGAATTTGTAAAAAAGCGAAAACCATTTTTTAAGGAAGCACCGCACAAGACTTGTCCGGTATTGCCATAAGAGAGGAGATGTATAATGAAAAATTTTCTGAGCACAAAAATAATCGGAATGGATATGAAATGGTTTATCATTGTATCATTTATCATCGTTGTGAGCTGTGCGTTTGGTGTCATGCCTAAAGGCATGGCCGGTGCGTTCCTGTTTTTGATGGTATTTGGCGCACTGCTTAATGAGATCGGAAATATCACACCGTTCGTAAAGACTTTTCTCGGCGGCGGAGCTATTGTCTGTATTTTTGGCGGAGCAGCACTTACATACTGGAATGTTATACCTGCCGATGTCTCGGCAAACTGTACGACATTCATGAAAGACGCTGGATTTCTGGATTTCTATATATCGGCGCTTATCACAGGCCAATACTCGGAATGAACCGAAAACTTCTGATAAAAGCATCTATCCGTTATCTGCCCTGCATAATCGGAGCGGTAGCTGTTGCTCTCGGACTTGTTGCTCTTTTGGGTAATTTATTCGGTATGAGTGCAGGCGAGTCTATCGCTTATATCGGTATACCGATAATGGGCGGAGGCATGGGTGCGGGAGCTGTGCCTATATCAAAGGTGTTTGAAAACGCACTGAATATACCGTCTGAAACCATACTAAGCAGGCTTGTTCCCGCAGTTGCACTCGGAAATGCTTTTGCCATTGTATTCGGAGGCCTCCTGAACCGTCTGGGGAAAGCATTTCCGAAGCTTACAGGCAACGGACAGCTCGTCATATCCAAGGACGATTCTCTTAATGAAGAAAAAAAGAGCTAAATATCAAAGGCATCGAAAACTATGCTGTCGGAGTAGTTATCTCTACATCTTTTTTAACACTCGGATCGCTTATTTCGTCACTTATAGCAAAGCTTGGACTTGATATACATCCTTATGCATGGATGATAATCTCGGTGGCAACAGTTAAGTGTCTCGGGATCATCCCTGAGTGTTACGAGGACGACGCATCACTATGGTACAGTTTTGTATCTAAGAACTGGACTGCTGCGCTGATGCTTGGAATCGGCATAGCATACACTGATATGGGTCAGATAATCGAAGCGTTTTCACCAATGTATATTGTACTCGTTTTTGTAGTGGTACTCGGGGCTGTCATCGGCTCAGGGCTTGTCGGAAGACTTGTTGGATTTTATCCGATAGAGGCGGCAGTAACAGCGGGGCTGTGTATGGCAAATATGGGCGGCACAGGCGATGTTGCCGTGCTTATGGCGGCAAAAAGAATGGAGCTGATGCCGTTTGCTCAGATATCCTCTCGTCTTGGCGGAGCGTTTATCATTCTTATGGCATCTGTGCTTGTTCCGATATTCTTTCATTAGTCATGAATCAATGAGAGATAAAAATGAGCAAATCGGTAATCAACCGCAAAAGTTTCTTAAAATCCGTGACAGCTTGGTACTTACAGATTTACAGCAAAATGTCAATTATACAACGAATTACTGTACAAATACAGCTTAATTAACATTCAATGCTTTGATTGATGTTTGAATTCTGCGTAACGATGCTGTACAATTTTTTCATAACAAAAGCAAAAATAATAAAGGAGAAAAGAATATGAGCGAAAGATTTGATCGGGAAGTTCTTGAGGGTGAATACAAGCCCATAACGGCATGGGGTTATTTTGGCTATGAATACCTATCGTTGGGCTTATCTGTGCGCTTGTAATGTCGATAGGTGCTAAAAACAATGGTAAAGTCGAGTCTACATAAATATTTCGCAAGCTCAAAACAGCCCTCGTCCCTGCATATCTTACAGATGCCGCATTCGTGATAATCATAACCGAGGTCATATTCTGCACATTTTGGCAGAACATCCACGACCCAGTTGTTCTCATTTCTGAGCTTATGGCTTTCCTTTGACCATTTCAAGCGCTCCGGCATCTTCTTATCATCAAGGTAATCCTCGGCAGTTCTCATGATTTTTTTAAATAGCTTTGAGTTCTTCATAGCAGTCTCGATGACTGTGTAGTTTTCCTCGGCAGATAGTCCCGAGTGACGGTTCATTGCGATGAAATATATACCCATTATATAGGAAGAGATCAGGCTGCTTTGTGACATTACTGCTGCCCTTATCGTTATAGCATTGCATTCCGCCTTTGTCGTATTCAGATCTGCTTTTGGAACA
>JAILFE010000299.1 GCA_024697725.1 Oscillospiraceae bacterium | reverse complement strand
ATCGAGCGGAAATCCTCCTCCGCCCATGCAGCGAGTTCGTTGTACAGCGATGCCGAAACTCTGAGAGGTATCTGCTTTTTTGCCTTATCCTTGTTTTCTTCCGTCAAATGCACCGCCTCCTTTGCAGAGTGACTGTCATCGCATCAATATATCGAGCCGCTGTTCACGATAGGCTGTGCATCCTTGTTGCCGCAGAGAACTACAAGGAGATTCGACACCATCTGTGCCTTGCGCTCTTCATCGAGCTCACAGATATTGTCTTCGCTTAATTTATCGAGCGCCATCTGCACCATTCCGACAGCACCCTCCACTATCTTTGCCCTTGCCTCGATCACGGCTGTTGCCTGCTGGCGCTGGAGCATTGCCGCCGCTATCTCTGGGGCGTATGCGAGATTGGTTATCCTTGCTTCGATGATATCTATGCCTGCGATCTCCACTCTCTTGCAGAGCTCGCGGCGCAGTTCCTCAGCGACTTCGGCTGACGAGCCTCTGAGCGACTTGTCGTTGTCGGGATCCTCGCTCTTGTCATAGGGATAGAGCCTTGCAACGTCGCGGAGTGTGGAATCCGCTTCTATCGAGACGAATTCCGCGTAATTCTCAACATTGAATACAGCCTTTGCGGTATCGCTCACCTTCCATACAACAACGATGCCGACCTCTATGGGATTGCCGAGTTCGTCGTTTATCTTCTGCTTCTTGTTGTTCAGTGTGACAGCCTTGAGCGATATGGCGCTGCTCGTTGATGCGGCGTTCGCAGCGCTGCTGTCGGCAGCTGCGGTAGATGCGCCCGCGGTCATAAGAGCTGCTGTAGTCTGAGTAACGACAGACGATCTCAGCGGATTTACTGATACCGTGAACGGATTTACAAAGAATATACCGGGCTGTTTAAGTGTCCCGTAGTATTTTCCGAAAAGCGTGAGAACTCTTGCCTCGTTCGGCTTTACGATCTTTATACCGAGGAAGAGTATCCACCCGAAAAATACATATATCCCGGCTATGATCGCCGGCAACGCTGTCTCATATGCTGCCGACGCGATAAATATGATAAATGCGGCGATATAAAGGAAGATGAACAGTATCATCATCCCGAGCCCGTTCGGGGCATTCAGTACTTTTTCTTCGATATTGGTCTGCTTCACATCATTTTTCATAACGATCTCTCCTTTGCTGCTTTTGATTTATAGGTTGTATTGTGCGGTCATTCCGATATGTATTCGTCCCACATAGCGGATCACATCCTTTATATAACTATGATATCAATTTGATATCATAGTTATATAATATCACCTTGATATTGATTTGTCAAGTGGTTTTGAACAAGCGTCGGATTTGTAATCGAATTGTAACCATTTTCCGTAAAACATCCGCTCCGGTTCCTTTACAAAACAGCAAGGCTGTGGTAAAATCAATATATATATAACAGCAAAGGTGTTGATATCATGCCGGGAACGGACAAAAAAACCAAGAAAAGAAAGATAATAACTATCGTACTGCTTGCCGCAGTATTATTGAATATCACAATGAATCTCGCGGGAAATGCATTGCAGACAGAGCATTATACCCTGACGACCGATAAGCTGACACGACCGGTGCGCATTGTCTTTATCTCCGACCTTCATGACTGCACCTACGGCGGGAAGGATCAGTCTCAGCTCATGGATGCGATACGTCAGGAAAGACCGGATATCGTCCTGTTCGGCGGAGACGTCATAGATGATTATCACAAGAGCACGGATAATGCGGTGCTTCTCATGAAAATGGTTCTGGAGGAATATCCCTGCGCCTATGCGTCGGGGAATCATGAGGTGCGCCGGAAGGATACGGAAGAATTCTACGCTGCGGTCGCATCGCTCGGCATCCCTGTGCTGCACGGAGAGTATACCGATATCACGGTAAACGGTCAGACAATACGCATATCGGGACTTATCAACGCATATAACTACCCGCAGCAGCTGACGGACTGCCTTGCGGCGCCTGACGGAGAAAAATACAGTATCCTGCTGTCGCATCATCCGGAGCAATTCGATTATATCCTGTCAGAGTCCGAAGGGCGGGAGCACAGATATGATCTTATACTTTCCGGTCACGCGCACGGCGGTCAGTGGCGTATCCCCGGGCTGCTCGATCAGGGTCTGTTCGCACCCGACCAGGGACTTTTCCCTGAGTTTACCTGCGGTCAGCGCGAGAAGAACGGCACGGTGCAGATCGTCAGCCGCGGACTTGCAAAGACTCTCAGGATGGCGCTCATACCGCGCATATTCAATCGTCCCGAATTGTCTGTGATAGATATCATCCCGCAGACATAATATTCAAAATAAAAACCGGTCGGAGCTTTTGCCCCGGCCGGTACGTTTTTATGTTCAGTTCTTATTGCTGAGGTATTCGTCGATAGCTGCGGCAGCCTTCTTTCCTGCGCCCATTGCGGAAATAACGGTAGCAGCGCCTGTAACGGCGTCTCCGCCCGCATATATGCCCTCGCGGGATGTAAGACCGCTTTCGTCCTTTGTGACTATGCAGCCGTGCTTGTTCGTTTCAAGTCCCTCTGTTGTGTTCTTGATAAGGGGATTGGGGGATGTGCCTATCGCCATGATAACGCAGTCCACATCAAGCACGAACTCCGAGCCGGGTATCTCGACAGGCTTTCTTCTGCCGGAGGCATCGGGTTCGCCGAGCTCCATTTTAATGCATTTCATTCCCGTAACGAAGTGATATCCGGGTGCGGGTCTGCCGTTTTCGTCCTTGTCTTCGCAGCCGAGTATCTCGACGGGATTGTTGAGCAGCTTGAAGATTATGCCCTCTTCCTTTGCGTGCTCTACCTCCTCCTTACGTGCGGGGAGCTCCTCCTCGCCGCGGCGGTATACGATGTACACGTTCTCCGCACCGAGACGCTTTGCGCATCTTGCGGCATCCATTGCAACATTTCCTCCGCCGACGACTGCGACGTTCTTGTTCTCCTTGATAGGCGTATCGCTGCCGGGCTTGTATGCCTTCATAAGGTTTACTCTTGTGAGGAATTCGTTTGCGGAATATACACCCTTGAGGTTTTCACCGGGGATGTTCATGAATCTCGGAAGACCTGCGCCCGAGCCGATGAACATAGCGTCATAGCCCTTCTCGAAGAGCTCGTCTATCGTGACTGTTTTTCCGATGACCATATTGGTCTCGACATCAACTCCGAGAGCGGACAGACCGTCGATCTCCTTCTGAACGATCGACTTCGGAAGTCTGAATTCGGGTATGCCGTATACGAGCACGCCGCCTGCAAGGTGGAGCGCTTCAAATATAGTAACGGCATAGCCCTTCTTTGCAAGATCGCCCGCACAGGTAAGTCCGGAAGGACCTGCGCCTATAACTGCGACCTTCTTTCCGTTCGGTTCGGGCTTCTTGACCTCGCCTTTGAAGTTTGCGTTGTGGTAATCTGCGGCGAATCTTTCAAGTCTGCCGATGCCGACAGGCTCGCCCTTAATGCCTCTTACGCACTTGCCCTCGCACTGCTTTTCCTGCGGACAGACTCTGCCGCAGACAGCGGGGAGCGAGCTGGATCCGGCTATGACTTCATATGCCCCCTCGAAGTCCTTTTCAACGATCTTCTTTATGAAGTGTGGTATCTGTATATTTACGGGACATCCGCTCACACACGGCATATTCTTGCAGTTGAGGCATCTGTTCGCCTCGGCTACGGCTATCTCCTCGGTATAGCCGAGAGCTACCTCAAGAAAGTTCTTGTTTCTGACATCCGGCTCCTGTGACGGCATGGGATGTTTGGTCAAAGACATATCAGGCATTTCAGTTTACCCCCTTGAAAAGATTGCAGGTCTCCTCGTGCTTTTTGCGTTCATACGACCTGTACATTGAACCGCGGTCCATTGCCTCGTCAAAATCAACGAGATGACCGTCGAAATCAGGTCCGTCCACGCAGGCGAACTTTGTCTCGCCGCCGACGGAGAGACGGCATCCGCCGCACATACCTGTTCCGTCTATCATGATAGGGTTCATTGAAACGACTGTTTTTACATTGAATTCCTTTGTGAGCCTGCATACGAATTTCATCATGATAAGCGGACCTATCGTGATGACTTCGTCATATTTTTCTCCGCTTTCGATGAGCTTTTTCAGCGCATCGGTGACAAGTCCCTTTTCGCCGTAGGAGCCGTCATCGGTCATAACTACGTATTTATCGGAACATTCCTTGAATTCATCCTCAAGTATGAGCAGATCCTTGCTTCTGAAGCCGACTACCGAATGTACTTCGCAGCCGAGGCTGTGAAGCTTCTTTGCAATGGGGTATGCAATGGCACAGCCCACGCCGCCGCCAACGACAGCGACCTTTTTAAGACCTTCGGTATGTGTTGCGGTGCCGAGCGGTCCCACGAAATCGTGTATGTATTCTCCCTCTTTGAGATGATTGAGCTTTTCCGTCGTTGCACCGACTATCTGGAAGATAATGGTGACAGTGCCTTTCTCTCTGTCAAAATCTGCAACGGTGAGAGGTATCCTTTCACCATTCTCGTCTGTCCTGAGAATAATGAACTGTCCCGGCTCTGCCTTGGCAGCGACAGCAGGAGCGTCGATATCCATAAGCGTGACAGTCGGATTGAGTTCCTTTTTGCGGACTATCTTGTACATTGCTTTCGATCCTTTCTGATTAGATATTGATATATTACAAAGAATAATGCTTGAAATAAAGCCGTATGCACGGTCAGCCGATCATACGCAGGCTGACCTCGCCGGATGAGATCGTATCGGGCGTGCCGTCGGGATAGCGGACTTTCAGACGGCATTCATCGTCTATGCCGTATACATATGCCTCTCTGATATTATCGCCGTTTATCAGCCGGACGTTCTTTCCGATGACTATGCTGCGGCTGCGGTATTCATCGATATAGCTGCCGTTTTCCAGCCCATCGCTATAGTACAGATCGAAGAAGTTGTTTATTATGCCTGCCGCTATGCGGGCTCTTGCGTCGGGGATGTCGTTGTCCTGCAAAAGCACTGCATCGGCGATACCGCTCAGCTCATCGGCAAAGCCGTTGTGCGGGGGACGCACATTGACACCGATGCCGCATACAGCATAATCGAGCCCGCCGCCTTCAAGACCGCAGGAAGCCTCTGTAAGTATGCCGCAGACCTTCTTTCCTCCGATGAACAGATCGTTTACCCATTTTATATCTGTTCGGCGGCCGGAAATCTCCTCGATAGCCCTTGATGCCGCAACAGCCGCAGCCGTTGTTATCATGAGCGCCTTCGAGGCAGGTATGCGGGGTCTGAGCAGGAACGAGAAATAGACCCCTTCGAGCTCTGAGATGAATCTGCGGTTCATTCTGCCTTTTCCCGCAGACTGTTCGGCAGAGATTATGACTGTCCCTTCTTTTGCGCCAAGATCCGCCAGTTCCTTGAGCACAGTGTTTGTCGAGGTTATTTTCTGTCTGACATCTATGTCGTGTCTGTACTTGTCCGAAATATAACTGTATACCGTGCGCTTGTCGAGGATATCTGCGTTCCGGGGTATGCAGTACCCTCTGTTCGTAACGGCGGATATAGCATATCCGTCCGCCTCGAGCAGCTTCACAGCCTTCCACACAGCATTTCTCGATACGCCGAGTTCTTTTGCGATATCATTTCCGGAGATATAATCGCCGCGATGATCTGTCAGAAGCTCGGCAGTTTTTTCCTTTACGGTCAT
Source organism: Oscillospiraceae bacterium (assembly GCA_024697725.1). GTDB lineage: Bacteria > Bacillota > Clostridia > Oscillospirales > Ruminococcaceae > RGIG4694. The sequence continues at coordinate 888 of JAILFE010000299.1, read as the reverse complement.
TAATGACTCCGTTTCATAATCAGTAGGGGAGTGTGAATGTGCCGACACGCCATTCCCCATTTTCCTTTATAAGTGAAAAATCAGTGCTTTCCACTTTGTCGGTGTAGGTATTTGTCACGGTGAATTCCGCAGACTCGTCCGAATATGCCTTTACAGCCGTCACCTCGGAGCTGACATAGGTTATATCCATCCCGCGGCCGCCGTTCGATATGTAAACTCCGGTATCATCGGAATACATTATCGTACTCAGGTCATTTTCGTGGAACTGCTTTGAGAATACCGAAAAATATCTGCTTTTTGCCTCTTCCTCGTCAGCGACGTTCGTTATCCTGTAGAGATATGCAAGAGCCGGATCATCGCTGTCGGGGACCGTGTCATGATCGAGCTCGAACAGTGTATCGGATGAACAGAAATAATCCCACTGCATTTTGCAGGCATCATCGAACATTTTTGCGGCGAGCTCTTTCTGCTCGTCCTCGTCGGTGTCGTCATCCTCAACTCCGGCGTCCGCTTCGACAGTATCGTTCTGCGACGATTCGCCGATATAGGCTATGACGAGCGAATTGTCGAACGGCTCACTGGAATTCCACTGATTGACTTTGCATATGCAGTATACGTGCTGTCCCGCTTTGAGGGAAAGCTCCGTATCACTGACAGCGCTCGGTTCAAAGTTGGAAAAGAGATACCTTATCCCGTCTCCGAACTGTTCGTCGAGCACATATATCTCCCAGTCGGCATCGTCGGGTTTTTCCTTCTTGAAGCTGTATACGCCGTCCTTCTCGGGGATATATTCATAGCTGTCGAAATTATCATCGACTACGGTGATATCATTGTCTGTCTCGCTCACGCTCTCAGCGGATGAAGCTGTCGTTTCGGGGGGCGCTGTTT
>JAILFE010000161.1 GCA_024697725.1 Oscillospiraceae bacterium | reverse complement strand
GTATGTCGGGATAGTCCTGAACAGAATAACCGCGGTCAAGCATACCGGCTTTCTGGAGACGGACAATGAGCTTGATACCAAGTGATAATCCGGATTCCGTATTTGCAGCGATAATGATAGTCTCGTCTTTTGACTCAATCGCATAGGCTTCCTTATCTGTGCTTTCCGGGCGAAGAGTTAATTGTGCAGGGACTTTTCCCAGGACGATATACAATACAGAAAGGTCACCCGTCTGAATGTCTCTTTTTTCGATACAGGTCATACCTGCCAGACTGAGTAAATAGTCATAATTCAAGGGATTTTCAACATTTGTGCTGAAGATTATCTTTCCGGCTACGTCGCAGGAAGATCCGTTGAGCGTGATGCTGCGCGGCTGAGGAAGAAACGGTACCTTAATACTTTTTGTGCTCATAATAGAACTCCTTTATCGTTCTTCAAACGGTTTATAAATAAATTGATTATATCTGTTTTTGAATTACAGCATTTTGATACGCGACATATATTTATCCAGATATACTTTGTTCGCCTCGTCTCCTCCTTTTGCATTCGCGCTTCGCCATACGGGAACCTCAACATCACGCTTTACACATTCTGCTGCACATTCCAGCTCCAGCCTGTGAGCAATATAAAAATCAATTATGTTGGAGGTGGGAGCCATTGCTTCATCAACACCATCAACAAATGTAACGGCATCTCCCAGGGGATTGAGGTCGTCGATGCAGACATCAGCAAAATCAAACAGGTTTTTCTTAGAAGGATGACGGATGGGACTGTCTTCCGGACTTTCAAGCTGCCAGTGACTGCTGGATACTGCTATGATCTTTGCACCGTCTTCCTTGGCCTGCATTGCAGCATCGATTGTAGCGGGGTTGATCCCGATGTTATGAAAGATGATCAGGACATCACCCTCCTGAAGTTTGAAATAACGAACGATCGCTGCTCCGTAATTCACAGTCCGCTCAAACTCCAGATATTTTAAAGCCTGATTAAAAACCGATAACCCTGTTTCCATCATGGGGTTTATGCAGGCCAGACCTCCCGCACGGAAAAACATTTCTCCCATACAAAGAGTAGTGTGTCCGCCACCGGCATATACATGAATCAGCTTATCTTTAGCTATTGCATCCGCCATTAAAGCTGCAGCAGCCCGGATGTTTTCAGACTGAGTTTCTTCAACCTGCCTGAGCATATTAACCACTGTATCGAGATATCCGAATTGATCACTCATTGTTTTTTCCTCTCTAAATATCAATTCTACTTAATGCCTGACATTGCCATACTGTCGATAAATTTATCCTGGCACATGTAAAAAACGGTCAGAAGAGGAATCGTCGCAAGGGTAGATGCTGCCATAACGAGATGCCATTTTGTCCCTCCTTCGTCCGAAAACATTGCCAGCCCTAAAGGGAGAGTGTAATTAGACTGTGAGCTGAGAAAGATCAGAGGCTGGAAAAATTCATTCCAGCAGTTTGCAAAAGTAAAAATAACAACGGTAGCGATTGCTGATTTCGCCATAGGCATTACGATTCGGAATACGATCCCTAAATGTGAGCATCCGTCGATGCGTGCCGCTTCACAAAGATCATCGGGAATCGTTATGAAAAACTGACGGAGTATGAACAGGCCAAAAACACCGCCTGACCCGAAAATGGTCGGCACCATGAGGCTCCGAAGTTTATCTACCCAGCCGATCTTCCCGAGCATAAAATACAAAGGGACGGTAATGACCTCTACCGGCACCATCAATCCGGCGAGGAAGAATATGAAAATAATGTTGCGGCCTGCAAATCGAATTTTGGCAAACGCATACGCGGTTATTCCCGATATCAGGACTATAAAAAAACTGTTTACACACGATACCAGCAAGCTGTTCCATAAATATCGGAAAAATTTCATATGGTTAAAAAGCTCAGTGAAATTTTCAAAAGTGATGTGCCTGGGAAAAAGCTCTGGTGGAAAAACAAAAATCTGTGTGGAGGATTTTAAAGATGTAATAACCATCCAGTAGAACGGGAACAGAAGCAAAAGACTGATCAAAATGAGAACACAGTATTTCAGGATGGTGATATAAAGCCTTTTCCTTCTGATTGAAGTATTATGTTTCATAAAACACCCACTTCTTTCGAACCGCCCATTGAATAGCCGTCAATACCAGAATAATCAAGAACAGAACCGTAGAGATAGCAGAGGCGTATCCAAATTTGAAATAGCGGAAAGCGGTTACATAGATGTAGTATACAAAAACATAAGAACTTGTGGCGGGACCGCCTTTTGACATTACATAGATTTGGGCAAACACCTTGAAACAGCCGATAATCGTAAGGATCAGCGCCAGGAAGATAGACTGCGATATCATCGGTAAGGTAATGTTCTTGAATCGGCTCCAACTGCCCGCACCATCCAAAGAAGCCGCTTCATAGTAGATTTGAGGTACGTCCATAAGAGCGGAAATGAATATTACTGTGTTCATACCAAGACCTTTAAGAAGAGTAACTACAACGGATATCGGAATCGCTGCCTTTTCATTGTATAGCCAGTTTACAGGATCCAGACCGAACCAGCCCATGACCACGTTGATCAGCCCGTTATCTGTCTGAAACAGATACTTCCATACTATTGCCCAGGCAACCATCGATGTGACATAAGGGGTAAACAGAATAGTTCTGAAAAACCCAACGCCCTTAAAGTTCTTGTACATTAATAGAGCCAGTCCGAGACAGATAAGCATGTTGAGCGGGACAAACAGAAGTGTAAAGTAAACCGTGTTCCATGCAGTATCCAGGAAAGTCGGATCGTTGGTGAACAATTTTACATAGTTATCCAGTCCAATAAATTTTGGAGGCTTGAGGAGGGTATAGCTCGTCATGCTGAGATAGATCATAACTACAACAGGAGTGATCATGAAGAGGATATACCCGATTGCCATAGGACTGATCATGGCATATCCGGTAAGATTTGTGCGCTGTTTGAGAGTAAGGCCGCGTCTCTTTCTTTCCATTGAGATTCTCCTTTACAGGCCTTTTATCTTTACAGTATCATTTTGACAGACAGAGAGCGCTGTATATCAAGCGCCCTCTGTCCAGATTAACAAAAACAATATAATAAATTATACGGCGGAATTATCCGAGGAGTGCATTGAATGTAGACTCAAATTCGGCTGCGATGTCCGCGGGAGCGGCATTGCCGGTGTAGAGTTTATCAAATATCTGTTTACCTGCTTCGTTGACCTCGTTCCAGTTCGTCGTTGCAGGATATACGCGGGTGTTGGCGGCAAAAACATCAAGATAGAGGATCTTGCGTGCATCTGGAGTCGGCATTTTTTCAGTCTTGTTAAGGAACTCATCCGAATTTTTAAGAGACTCTCTGGTCGGTACGAAAATACCGGAAAGTTCCTGCTGCATCTTTTCACCAGTAATATATTTAACGACATCGACAGCAGCTTCGGTGTTTTTGCTCGTATTCAACACGCCGTAGAGTGCGACACCGACGATATTAGTGAGTTCACCGGCGTCATTTGCGGGAACAGTAATGCAGTCCCATTCAAAATCAACATTCTGATAATTGGCGCCTTCGGAGAAATTGCCCGGATACATAGCAAGCTGGCCGGATTCAAACGAGATCATTTCTCCGGGAACCACACAGGTCTTATCCGTAAACATAAGATCATAGTATTTCTGGAGTGCAGCAATGCCGGCTTCATCATTAATCAGACACTTGGTGGTGTCATCATTAAACATTTCTGCGCCCTCTGCCCAGATAAAGTTGAGAAGAGTGGGCCAGTTGGTCGGGTCGACAGTCTGTACAAGACTCAAACCATATGTTCCGGTAGCCTTGTCGGTGAGTGCAGAAGCACACTCGATCATCTTGCTGACAGTCCATTCACCCTTCTTATAAAGTTCAAGCGGTGTTTCGAGACCGGCATTTTTAAATAAGGTCGCATTATAGAAAAGCGCGATCGGGTTTGCAGTGAAAGGAATAGCTGTCAGATTTCCATCTTTGATGTAGTTGTTGGCGAGAGAGACGGAATAATCATCGAACTTGTACTCTTCATCGGTCATCAGTGCATTCATATCTGCCAGGAATCCGGCATCAGCAAACATGGGATAGTAGCGCTCAGTGAGCCAGACAACATCGGGGCCGTTTCCTCCTGCTGTCTCTGTCAGGACTTTCGTAGCATACTCAGAGGCTGCATATACTTCCACTTCTACATTGCAGTTATACTCTTTCTCAAATGCTTCAAAAAGCCCTTCAAAAAGATCTTTACGGGTATTATCACCCCACATGGAAACACGGATCGTTGCGCCGCCATAATCTTTAGCCGGCGCGCCTTCTGCCGAGGCAATCGTCCCAAATGAGCACAGAGACAATGCCATCATAAGGATGAGTAAGAGCGAGATAAGCTTTTTCATTGTTTTGTCCTTCCTTTAAAATTTTTATATTTTACACACGATGTGTGTATATTACATTTAAGTGCACTGATAAAGGCACAAAAGATTCGGTATATGGGCCGAGGGACAAAATGAGAAATATTTAAATTATAATAATGTTTACAAGCTCATATTACACAGATATAATATATATGTCAAGAATATTATAGTAATTAATAACAAAAATAGCTGTTTTTTATGATTCAAATAAAAGCGGAGCTGAGTGTGGTTCAGCCAAAGCAAATGCTGAAATTGTATAAATTAGTTAAAAGATATAATTAAATAGGATTAACTGCAATTATATTTGGGGAATATTGATATAAAAACATTAAAAATAAAGGTTGTTATTCGATGGCTCGAATGCTATAATATGTAATAGAACTGTATAACAAAATGTAAAGCGGTGAATAATGTGGTTGAAAGTTTCTTTTCAAATCTGTCTCTCCCGGCTCAGGAACAGCTTCTCCTCCAGGAGGAAATACTCAGCGGAGCATATGGGAAACCTGGCGAGTTGTTTCTTACTACTCGCACTTTGTCTGAACAGCGTCACATATCTGTGGTAACGGCGCATAATGTCTTAAACGGGCTTTGTGAGGCAGGGTATTTAGAACTTAAAGGAAAAAAATATTATCTTGCATATGGGAGTATTCTTGAAAAGAAGCACTGTGAAGCTCTCCTTATAGGTTTGCTTATACCTCAGCTGAACAACGAGTTCTATTCGTCTCTTTCAAATGCGATAGTAGAAGAAGCAGGTAAAAGAGGATACCAGACTGTTCTGATATCCACATCCTACTCGCCGGAGGAGGAACGAAAGGCGATAGAAACTCTGACACGGTTAAAAGTTGCCGGAATCGTCAGCTGTGTTCCGATTGCCAAGAAAAATGAGTATTTGTATCGGGACAGCAATATTCCCTGCGTGATATTGTGTCATGAAATTGATAAAAGCAAGATTTCTTCCGTGCAGGTAAACAGTTTTTCTATTTCCAAGAAAGTCGCACAGAACCTTATCGAAGAGGGGTATCGAAATTTTATGTACGTAGGCACTGAAGTTCTCCCTTTAGAGAACGATGTGAGATTTACTGCGTTTCAGATGGAACTCAAACAGCATGGTTTCAGCTTGTCGGATAATGATACATTCCGGTTGGGAACAGATACAAAAAAAGAAAACCCTGCTTTAATACAGAGGCTTTCAGATCAAAAGGAGCCTATAGGGATATTCTGTTACCACGATTTGATTGCTGTGCAGATTTATCGGATTTGCAGGAAAATAGACAAGCGTATCCCATATGATGTGGGGGTCATTGGGTTTGATGATCTTTCGGTAGCAACAGCTTTATATCCGCCCCTGACGACAGTCCAGTATCGTATAACTACTATTTCGGATATGGCACTTAATCTTTTGATATCTAAGATAAAATCACCCAAGGCTCCATATGATCATTATTATATTGAGCCAAATCTTGTTGTCAGAAGAAGCACGCTTTTATCCAAAGAACAAAAAGAGTAAAAAAACAGTTATCAGATTTTTCTTTTAAATGCTAAATTTTTGGCGAGTGATTGGAAAAAATCAGCTTTTGGATGATTAATAAGAGG
>JAILFE010000108.1 GCA_024697725.1 Oscillospiraceae bacterium | reverse complement strand
TTTTTGGCTTATTTTCTGCATTGTTCAATTTTCAAGATTTCTGCAGCTGTCTTCTATGACAGCATCGCCGTCTCTGACTCACCGTCATTCGCGACAGCTTATTTATATTATCACATCCTTTTTCCTTTGTCAAGGGGTTTTCAGAGATTTGGTGATGTGTACAAATCATGTGCTTCAATTTCGACATTTTATGGTATTTTTCACATCAACGAGATAATCTCCGGTTCTGTAAGTCCTCTCTGTGCGCATTTATTAATAGAAAATGCCAGCAGCTTTGATGTCCGTCTTATCAGTTCATCAACATCGCGCGGAGTCACCATCATATTCGGCAGATGCTTCTCCGGCTGGCTGCCTGTGATATTTTCAACGATCGTGTGCATATCTATCACAGTAGGCACACCGACCGCGATCACAGGCACACCAAGCGTCGCACGGGAAAGCTCTCTTCGGCGGTTCTGCACTCCGGAGCCCGGCGATATGCCTGTATCGGTTATCTGTATCGTCGTCCCGAGACGCGAGATATCGCTGCATGCAAGCGCATCCACTGCTATCACGCAGTCCGGATGCACCGTATCGCACAGCGCGTATGCGATCTCCGCCGATTCTATACCTGTCTGACCAAGCACTCCCGGAGCCACCGCCGCCACATTATTTGTCTTTGGGAGACCGGATATGTTCACGATATGCCTTGTCGAGATAACTCCCGAGACTGTCATAGGTCCCAGCGCATCCGGAGTGATATCGCGATTCCCGAGACCGATCACCAGCAGTTTATTCGGTTCACCCATAAGCGCTGATATCTCTGCGGAAATATCCTCCGCCTGCTCCGAAAAATCATCGGGATGCGCTGAAAGCCTGTTTGTCTCAACAGTGATATATCTCCCGCGCGTCTTGCCGATACGCCGTCCGGCGATCTCGTCCTCTATTATTATTTCTGTTATGGTACAAGAGCTGCTTTTCCGTATCCTGCGCTTCATCCCTTTTGGCAATGTTCTTGCCTCTGCATCAAAGCATTCCACCGCCAGATCTGTTCTTATAGACATAGCATCCTCCAATTTTGTATATTTTACACAAATGCAAGTCATTTATGTAGTGAAAAATTCTCCGTAAAAATAGCCTCATCATCTTGAAATCGCCGGAAATTCATGTTATTATTATAAGGTACTTGTTGTATCCATGCATAAAAGACCGCACATTTTACAATGTGATCGCCTCTTCGGTCCGGCGGGATACAGGTACACATCAAGATGATCAAAACGCCGGGAGCGTTCGTTGCGCTCCGGGAGACACCGTGTCAGTCTCCCGCGCTTTTATTATTACCGAATCGAACATAATTATTAAGGAGTGCTAAAAAATGCCTAACATTAAATCCGCTAAGAAGAGAGTATCTATCATAGAGAAGAAGACCCTTCAGAACAAGAGAGTAAAGTCCGAGCTCAAGACCGTTCTCAAGAAGGCTAATGCCGCTCTTACAGCAAATGCCGATAACAAGGAAGACGCTGTAAAGCTCGCTGTCAAGAAGGTCGATCAGGCTTGCGCAAAGGGCATCCTTCACAAGAACAACGCAGCAAGAAAGAAGTCTGCTCTTGTAAAGAAGCTCAATGCCGTAAAGTGATCTCCGTAATCGGAACAGTAGTTTTATGCTATAGTATTTCTGATATAAAGTCGGAAATACTATAGCATTTTTATTATAAGGGAGAACAGTATGATAATCCTTATCACAGGAGCCTCACACACGGGAAAGACCGTTCTGGCACAGAAAATGCTTGAAAAATACAGGTATCCCTATCTGTCGATAGATCATCTGAAAATGGGGTTGATACGCAGCGGAATCACAACGCTTACTCCCGAGGATGATGATCTGCTCACCGAGTATCTCTGGCCGATCGTCCGTGAAATGATAGAGACCGCTATTGAAAACAGGCAGGATATGATAATTGAGGGCTGCTATGTACCATTTGACTGGAGAAACGGTCTCACCACGGAATATCTTCAGTCGATAAGATTCATCTGTCTGGCATTTTCCGAGGGATACATCAATTCGCACATTGCAGAGATAAAAGCACATGGTTCGGATATCGAAGCAAGACTTGACGATTCTTACTGCACGGCAGAACAGCTCATCAAGGACAACCGCCGTATGTCGGAGGGCTTCCGGCGCTGCGGAGAACCGGTAACTCTTATCACAGACAATTATGAGTCCCGCATTCAAGAGCTGCTTGATCGGGAGCTGTGACAGTCCGGCAGCATACACAGAATAAGCACAATGCCCCGGGCGCTTCATTCCGAAGCCGCCCGGGGCTATTATTTTACCGGCTGACGTATCGCTCACTCATGGTGCATCGTATCGAGCTTTTCGCTCATTTTCTTATAAAATGCCTCATATTCATCCTTGTCTATCGTAAGCGCTTCGTGCATCATTTCCTTGTTTGCCTTTTTCGCGCTCTTCGACGTTTTCAGTGTATTGTTCAGAGTAGTCCAGAAATTCCTGTTCAGCTTTCTTTCCTCTTTGAGAAGAGACTTCATCTTGTTTTTCATGATCTTTTCTCCCCCGCCTGCGCAGAACGGACACCGCATACCACTCTGTCATTCCCGCCGAGATCCTTTATCACCCTGATATCGCAGAATCCGCTTTTCTCCATTATAGCCGTGACATCCGCCGCCTGCTGTTCTCCGATCTCAAATGCCATAAGACCGCCGTCCTTTAACAGCTCACGCCAGAGGCAGGCGATAACACGATAGAATTTCAGCCCGTCATGTCCGCCGTCGAGAGCCTCGGACGGTTCAAATGCGACCTCGCGCTGCAGTCCTTCCATTTCTGATGCCGTCAGATAAGGCGGATTGCTTACGATACAGTCAAGCAGCAGCGGCTCGCTGTCCTTCATGAAATGGCTGAACAGCCCGCCGTTCATGACATCTCCCCTGATATACCGCAGCTCTGTACCGTTTGATCTCGCATTCTCTACCAGATACTCTATCGCTTTGCCTGAAAGCTCCACAGCCGTGATATCGGCATCGGGGATATGTTTTTTCAGTGCGATCGCAATGCATCCGCTCCCGCTGCAAAGATCTGCGATCCTCGGAGCTGTGATATTTTTCCTTTTCATGTGCTCCAGAACGCAGTCAACCAGTGTTTCCGTGTCCGCACGGGGTATCAGCACCCCTTCACCGACCTTGATACCGCACCCGTAGAATTCCCATTCTCCGAGGATATACTGCAGCGGATAGCCCGTCAGCCGCTTTTCACACTGTGATATAACACGCTCCGCCGTCTCTTCGCTGACTTTATCCGCACCTCTCATCACAAGCTCCGCCTTTGTCATGCCGAGCGCGTCCTCCATTATGCAGGTCGCATCGAATACACTGTCCTCGATATCTCCGTCAGCGAGCATTTTCCTTGCCCTTGAATAAAGTTCCGATATCACCATCTGTCGTCTTCCTTATCCACGGGCAGACAGGGTGTTAGTGCTGCGATAGCGACCTCTATCATGCTGTCATCGGGCTCCTGTGTGGTTATGCGCTGAAGCCAGAGCCCCGGCGCCGACAATATCCTTGTAAGGATATTGTCATATCTCCCTGCGAGCCTTATCAGCTCATACCCGACCGATGCCTCGACCGGCAGCAGAAGGAGCTGGAGACCGAATCTCACAAGAATATTAGTCCACGGCAGGAACATACCGATGCATATGCTTATCAGCACGACCAGCATGATGAAGCTCGTCCCGCAGCGGGGATGAAAGCGAGTCTGTGCGCGGATGTTCTCAACATTCAGCTCCAGACCGTGTTCATAGCAGGCTATCGACTTGTGCTCTGCGCCGTGATACATGAATGTCCTGTGCATTTCCTTCATATGTGATATTGCCCACATATAGAATATTATCAGCCCGAGCTTGATAACGCCCTCTGCGACTGTCTTGCTCCAATCGGGAGCGTGTATATATGTCAGCAGCCCCGAAAGCAGCATCGG
>JAILFE010000107.1 GCA_024697725.1 Oscillospiraceae bacterium | reverse complement strand
TTTTTGGCTTATTTTCTGCATTGTTCAATTTTCAAGATTTCTGCAGCTGTCTTCTATGACAGCATCGCCGTCTCTGACTCACCGTCATTCGCGACAGCTTATTTATATTATCACATCCTTTTTCCTTTGTCAAGGGGTTTTGGAAGATTTGGTGATGTGTACAAACAGTTTCATCAAAATCCGCTTTAATTCCGCACTTTTCAACAAACAGCATCTGCTGTTTCTGTGCCTTCAGTTCTGCCCTCCAATCTTTGGATATACTTGTCGAGCAGCTCTTTCTTCTTTTCATTGCCTATGACAAAATCATGATCCGAGAGGTTGAGCATCAGATCCTCAAAAGCTGAATAGACATAAGGCTCCCTTATCATCATATAATAGATCACACCGCTGAATTTGCTGATGATGAGTATTTTCCTGTTTTCAAACAGATCTACCTCGAGTCTGTTCGACATCGGATATTTGCTGTCATCAATAAGCTTGAGCCTGTCGTTTTCTTTTATCGCATACAGCACACCGAGCCTGTCCGCAGCATCAAAGCTGCTGGACATTTCTTCGGAGAAGAGCCAGAATTTCCCCGTATCAATGAATCGTTTGATCCCGCTGAAAAAGCAGTAGCTCTCGTATTTCTGTTCGCCCGCCTTTATGCGCTTTTCGACATCGGTGTACATTTTATCAGCCATTTTCCGCATAAATTCGGAATCCTTCATCTTATCCGATATATACCTGTCGATCTCATTTTTTGAAAAGATCTCCATTACACACGGGTCATACTGTATCGAGGTGCGCAAACATTCGGAGTCAGTATCACATTTGTCCATAAATTCGGTATACGTCATAAAATCAATGAACTTTTCCGATATGCCGAACAGCTTATTGATATGCGCGATGAAAGCACTGCGCATTTTCAGACTTTTCATGATATGCGAATACTGAAAATCCGCCGATATCTCCGCTGTATATTTCGATGTTACCACTATGTATGGAAATATAGGAGCAATATCCTCTGCAGCATTTTTGAACGAATAAAAGCAGTACGGTTCATATTTCCCAAACGAATACAGCGACAGATTCACTGCCTTGTACATAAATTCCAGATTCTTTTCGGTGCATTCGCCGTTCTCATCCTTATACATACGGATAAAATGCTTTACGTTTACGTTATGATGCCCGATGACAAAAGCGCTCATCAGATCCATCACACCGCTGCTCTCGAGCGGCAGAGTGGTATATATGGTCTTTTCCACGGAATCCGCCTCCTCGGTCATAAGCTTATATATGACCGCCAGCGAATCCTTGTAGCCGTCAAAGCCGTCGAAAAGCATATCATTATCCGTATCGGAGAGCCTTATGTTGGCAGCGGCGCGTTCAATGTCGTTATTCACCGTGATATTTTCCCCGATCCTCCCGGCAGCTTTTATCAGGCTCTGCCTTTTATCATAGACATCCTTTCCGATCTTTACCTTGAAATACGCCTCTTTTAGCTGTGCAGTCTGGGCAGGAGTGAGCATAAGTGCCTTGCATATGCTCTCAACAAAGCTCCGCCCCGGGAGCAGTCTGCCCGTAAGAGCGTGCTGTATCGCCGTTCTTCCGAGACCGGTCATCTGCGATATCTTATATATGCTGTATGTACTCTCTTTTATCAGTCCTCCGAGCATCCTGCTGAATTCTGTCGAATAGTCCTCCGTTGTCTGTTCCTTTTTTGTGCGCTTCTGTTTTTCCTCGCAAAGTTCTGTCTGTTTTTTCATCTTCAATCGCAGCTCTCTTCTTCATTGATTATGTCATATGATCTGTCGCAGAATCATCATGTTCCTCGGCAGCAAATGATATATAAAGATTATATCACATATTGTCGGAAAAATATCGTATAATTAATGAATATACTTTGAACCAAGTTATACAATGCATTTTGGAGCTGTATGGCGAAATATATGTATCCGCCGCATTCCGATCTGCGGGAATACGGAAAGCGGCGTCCGGCAGAACGGTCAGCTCCCCTCGCCGGAAAGCACTTCGGCGGGGTCGATCCATGTCCCGTTCTTTTTCATTGCAAAATGGAGATGCGGCTCCTCTGCCGCTTCGCATTCGGCTGTTTCTCCGACCTTGCCGATCACAGTTCCTGCGCCCGTCTCATCGCCCTCGCTGACACAGATATCGTCGTCAAGTCCGAAGTAGCAGCTCTCATATCCGCCGCTGTGTCCTATAACGACACAGTTACCCCACATGGTATCACTGTATATATCCGTGACCGTCCCTGCGGCGGCAGAGCGCACATCCTCGCCTATCTGCGCGGAGATATCTATCCCGTCATGAGTTTTCCACACATTGAGCGTTTCCGATCTTATGAGCTCGCCATCGGAATACGGCACAACTATCATACCGTCCACGGGGCGTACAAATATCCCGACACTGTTTTCCGAAACGGGGACATTATCCACCGCCTCGTATACATCCGCAGCCTCTTCCTGCGCCGCTGCCGCATCAGCGGGCTGTGTATCCTCAGCAGGCTGCTCGTTAGCAGCAGGCTGATCGTTAGCAGCAGGCTCCACATTTGCAGGCTTTGCAGCCAAAGTACCGGAAGTATTCGTATTCCCGGAATACCGGGCATTATCGGTATCCTTCGGGATATCGGTGCGCACCGCTCCCGCGCCGATGATATCCTCCGTGTTTTCCGCATCATATGCTCCGCCAAGCTGCTCTGCATCCGGTACGGACTTGTTATAGGTATATATCCCCACGCCCGCGACTGCGGCAAGACAAAGGCATATAACTGCCGCGCCGCCCTTTCCAGACAGCTTTCCGACCTTAAAAAAATCCTTGTTCATAAATACGACCGTCCTTTTTTCATAATTGCCGTAACTGCTGCACAGACGCATCTGCGCAATGATACCGGCAGTCGGGCAATGCCCTACCGTTCATATTCTTGACGATCGTATGAAAATTATACCTCTCTGACGATTTTTTTCGGATCGTATGATCTGCGCCAATTGACAATGCTGAGTTTTTGCGCTATAAATGATATTAATATATCGTGATTTACAGGAGAATACCAATGAATCATAATTTAGTGCGTGCTCAATAACCGCCCTACGGGCGGTTATTGGCAGAAGCGGCTGCTTACAGCAGCTTCTGCTGCTGCAAATCAAAGATTTGCAGCGCACTACCTGATTAATGTCTGCTTATTGCTGACCTACGGTCAGCAATAG
>JAILFE010000038.1 GCA_024697725.1 Oscillospiraceae bacterium | reverse complement strand
TTCCTGTTTCAACTCTTCTGCTGTCTTATGTGTTTCGGCTTCCACTTCATCCTGTGATCTCTGCCCGTTTAAGTATTCAACTGCGTAGGGAACAATCTCCATTGCGTGGTCTTCCCATTCATAAATCTTTCCGCAGCAGTGGCATTTGGTCTTTCTCTTGACGGTACGTGCCTGTAAGAACCCGTCAATCATGACTTCTGCCTTCTGTCGTAAGAATACCTTGTCGCTACGAGCCTGTTCGCCGTAGCTTTTAACAACCGGCCAGTCGGTCTTGTACTCCGGATTATCTGTTCGGATCAAAAACTTTCTGTTGATTGCGAGAGCATACTGGGTGATCTGAAGCCCTTTCTTTGTGGTGTAAAGCCTTGGTTCTGTGATCAGTGTGCCGACAACGGATACCTGGTTTGAAATTTCCGAGTTGTCCACCACGTCCTGCACCGCTGCTTCCTTGTCATCACCGTAAGACTTTAATTTCTTAAGATAGATCGGCGTAACGTAGAGCATGTTGCCATAGGACTTGTTTTTGGTCTTCTCTCCGGTCTCATCATCGATACAGTCGCAGAATGTCGTCTTCATGATGCTTGCGGAAGTGACAACACCCTTGATCAACACGATATCGTTGACCTTGAGATCCTTGATCAGATCCAGAACCTGTTTCTCTTTTGACATGATTAAAGGTTTGTCATGTTTAACAAAGTGGAGATTATCACCAACGGCTCTGGGCCCTCTTACTACGTCGGCATAGAACATTCCGTGGTGGTATTCACCGGTTTCTTTGTCAAACGAAACCTGTGGCGGGGTATGAACCCTTGCGTAAAGATACGCGAAATTTTGTTTGCCCATAATTATATTCTCCTTTTGCATGTGTAAATGCACGTTTATATTTAGTATGGGAGAAACTAATTCAATAATTGATGTTATTGTTCATTACCGAATATCATGTACTGATCCTTAAACCCCGGATTGCCAAAATCCTTTGCTCCCGATAACGACTCCCTGTGCCTGTTTCCCTTTGAAGAATAATCAACAAAATTTTTTGGGACGATTGAGAGTGCGTTTTGTTATTGTTGTTAAGATTGTTATTCTATATCCTTCTTTTTTTTGTTAAGTCCTGTACACCAATTATTTGTGATCACTGTGTTGTAAGTGTCAAAAACTCCCCAAAATCAACGGCTTCTCACATATTTATGTCGCATCAAAGCGTAATGAGTACGCATAAAAAATTGATAAAAAGCGTAACTATAACGAACCGTTTCTGATAGGTCAAACGGCAATAAATACGAACCTAAAAAAGCAGACAAACGAACCAAAACCAGAAAAATCATGCGAAAATTTCCTGGTCAGCAATCCGGAATTTTTATATATAGGTTTTTAACGGTTATTTTTCTTGCATACTGTTTATTGTCGGAGGGATAGACTATGGAAAAACTGTTTACGGCAATCGCAAAAGGAAACTATAAGTTAAAAATCAGCAACACGATCACCAGAAGCAAGTATTCTGCCGGCGTACTGGCCTTAAAACTCCAGTATATCGGTATGTGCATGGTACAGGAAGAAATGTACGAAGACTGCGGTAACGGGTATGTCGTCGAACTCAACGCCAGACAGATCATTTCTCTGTTCGGCGATAAATCAAAGCATATCTATGAGCAGCTTCGGATGTCTGCCAAAGAGCTGAAGGATTGTGAGATCGGTTATACCAACCCCGACACCAAGCGCTTTGACTATCTTCCTTTATATAATGATGTTTCATATCACAAGGGAACGTTTGTTATGGTCTTTAATAAGGCTGTGACATCGTTCCTCTTCCACTTACGCAACAAATACTGTCTGCTCAAGAGCGACGTTATGATGTCCTTAAGGAGCCCCTATTCATATAAGTTGTATGAATATCTGCGCTCCAACTGTTACAGAAGGAGTTTTGAGGGTGCTGATCCGGACGATAACAAATATGAGATTCTGGTTAATATATCGGAATTAAAGTACGAAATGGGTATATTTGATGCCTCAAATGATAAAGTTGTGAGCATTCTTAAGTCTGCCCTGCATCCAAACTTTGAGAAAGCTGAAAAGACTGCCAATGAGAATAAGTATGTGAACTGGTCACATTTTCGTGTATGTCTTGCCAAAATCGTTAAGGAAATCAACGATTGTGAGGGATCTGACATTGAGATTTCGTATAAGAAACAGGGGCATTCCAACTATATCCGCTTCTTTATCACCCTCAAGAACCAGAAGAAACAGGAGCGTGATACGGTTGCAGAAACACAGAAAACTGCCGTGATCACTGAAACAGCAGGAATGCTTGCATCCTACCCTGTTACACCAAACGGCCTTAAGAGCATCGCTTCAGAGGCAAAATATGACCTTGGCGTGATTAAGGATGCATATGATGTCATGTGCAAGTGTAAGAACGTGCAAAATCCGGTAGGATTTATGAGAATGGCTATCCGACGACAGTTAAAGCCTATGGAGCGTGATACCGGGTTCTTGGCGAACAGGCAGAGTTGGGGAAGAAAGTATTCATCAGCGTTTTATAAAGAACTTGAGCAGATGATCGCTATTTAACGCTGTCTTCATATCATATAACAAACAAAAGAGGCTCCCAATAATTTGAGAGCCTTTGTACCGATTTTTCTGATAATTCAGATCAATCCTAGTTCGGTGTGTACTCATCTTCATTCCACCCGGTCTTTTCAACCTCTCGGAATTTATCCATGAGTTGTTCCCATGTGATGATCCCATCACCTTCCGGGAGCGGGTCTTCATCCGTAAGGACGATATCCTCTTCGGGGTCAAGCTCGGCCCAACAATGATCATCTTCTGTAAAGTCGTCATCCGGCCTGGTCAGATGCAGCCCTACTTGTTCCGGGATAAAAAATTCAAAGTTCATTACAGACTCAATATATCTCAAGTCTTCCTCTTTGAACTCTCCCGCAACGATCGCGTAATTAAACTGCTTGTAGTTTGACCCGTCTCGATAAAGATAGTTGATCTTCGTGTTCATCATTCTTCGGTTGTCCTCCTTTTCTGTTGTATATTTACTTATTTAGTCAACGGTAATAAGTTAACGAAAATCAGAGTCGGTTCATCACGGATCGGCTCTGATTTTGTCTGATATCGTATTAAGTTAAGCAGATTATGAGCATTTTTATTCCTGAATTGGACATTTTCTTGATAAAACAGGCATTTCTTATAGATTTCAGGGCATTTTCATCCAGGCATGAGCATCACGGATAACCTCGACTACCGTTTTGGTATTCGAGGTCTTTTCAGATATTCAGTTGTGCCAAGCTAAGCGACACGGTAGACGAACCAGACTGGTGATTTCGGTTTTATCAGCTTTCTTGTATCGTGTCTGTCAGGCCTCACAGCAACCTTATAAGACAGAATCTCCGCATATAACTGTCCGAACGGGCGGTTATTGAACAGCCTCAAATATTCCCGAATCAGAACAACAGCCATCTTGAAATCTATGGCGTATGTATGCTTGTTTGCCGTACTCTGAGGTACAGATACCTGATTTATGCAACGACTTACGGCATTATACATGGTGAAATGGGCGAAAAGCTCCATCTCTACGAAGTCGTCCTTACGACTGTGGAACTGCACGGCTCCAAGGGCGTATTTAAGGTTCCTGAAGGATGTCTCGATGCCCCAACGGAGCCTATACATATCCTTCATCTTGCTGACTGGAAATTCAAATCTGTTAAGGTTCGTGATAAGCGTTTCCCAGACCTCTTTACCGCTATCAGGGTCATTTATCTTGAACTTGACCACCCTGTATGTGACCTTGCAGGTCTCCTCAAAATCCCATTTTCTGTCCTTGGTGGACTTGCTGATCTCGGTCTTATAATGCTTTTTGATCTTCGGTATCAGCTTCAGGTGCGGGATTTTGTCTTTGTTCTGATTATAATAAGCCGCTGATGTCGTTATCATGAACGTAATGTCGATATCGCACTCTTTATCAGGCAGGTCAGCTATTTCCTTGACGGCGGAGCCGCCATTCTTCGCCCTTATGATATAGAAGCAGTTATCAATACGGTTCAGATGCTCTATGAAATTAAAACCTTCGTATCCACGGTCAGCTATCGTAATGAACGGACTGTTGTGGTCGATGCGCTCTATCATTTCTATTGCGGCAGAACGTTCATCAAATGTAGCCCTCGGCTGTAAAACCGCATCTTCATAAGTGCAGTTTAAGAGGTCGTACAACATATTTCCGTGGATCTGGCTTGTAGGCTTGTTATCGGAACTATCCTTGCGTGGTCTGCCATACCGGTACGGGAGAGCGTATTTTGACTTCTTCTGGTACGGAGGGTTAAAATCAGACCCGTCAACACCAAAGACACGGTAACTGCTT
>JAILFE010000030.1 GCA_024697725.1 Oscillospiraceae bacterium | reverse complement strand
ACAATTCGACAGAATGGGACTGTCAAATGAGAGACAGAAAACCTATCTTAAGGCAGAAATAGACCTTCTTCGTGATGAACTTGAATCGGCAAGAAACGAGAATGGCGACAAGAGCTTTACTGTAAAGCAGATAGAAAAATCTATATCCAGCTATGAAGACAGGCTCAAAAAGCTTGATGACAAGCAGGAAAAGGATGATTTTATCGATTTTGAGCAGCTGGGCTTCGACCACATTTTCCTTGACGAGTCACAAAACTACAAGAACCTGGCTACAGCGACAAAAATGCACAATGTGGCGGGACTTGGCAGCCGCGGTTCGGCAAGAGCCTTCAACCTTCTTATGAAAGCGAAGTATCTGGACGAACTCACAGGCAGCAAGGGGCTGACTTTTGCCAGTGGAACGCCTGTATTCTCAACATATCAAATAAGAATAATATCGTTCACGGTGCATCGCACCGCTTTTTGTGCCTGTTGGGATATTGTAGATGAATCCGCCAGGATCAGAAAGCAAACTGTATGTCGATACCTGTTTCATCGGACATTGTGATGCGGTCAATCATAAGTATTGCCACCTCATGCTTTTCGGTATTCGTGAGGGTGTCCCACCTTTTCAACGGATCGATGAGTGGTGTAGTATCGACTTTCTTGACTCTGCGCTCGATCATCATCAGACGGTCTTCAAGCTCTGACTTTTTGGTGTGCAGTTCATTTATACGTCCCTGAATGTACCCGAAGGTGACATCATCAGCTTCAACAAGACGGTCGATGAGCTTTCTCATATCCGTGTCAATGCGGAGCATCTCGGCTCTGAGCCCTTCTGCCTCGCTATCTTTCGTGACGCCGTCTTTTTTGACGATATCAAATTCCTTAATGTGCTCCTGCATATTCTCAAAGACAAGAGCCTCAACTTCATCGGGACGCATTGTAAGTCGCTTTTTCAGGCAGCTTTCTACAGTCTTGAAGCCTGCGCAGTCATAGTAACGATATTCCTTGCCGTTCTTCGGGTTGATGTTGTAGGCTACTGTTATCGCCCTGCCGCAGTGAGCACATTTTGTCATACCAACGAGCCACGTTTTGAAATCTCCTCTTGCATGAGGGATCTTTTTGTTTCCTGCTTTTTTGTCCTGAACGGCAAGCCATGTATCAGCATCAACGATACCTTCATGGTATCCGACTTTCACGAACTTCTCATTCTCATTGTGCCATAAAAGCCCGTGGATACCGTCGTATGCTTCAACATCATCGCACATCTCGTATCCTTTGTTCAGAAAATACTGATATACATTCTTGTCTGCGCGGACATAAAGCGGACTTGCAAGAATCCTGGATATATGTGACCTGTCCATCATATTTCCACATCGATGTTCGCCTATCGAAAGATCATTGTCTTGAATATGCTTTACAACATCATAAAGCGTAGCGGTCGGCTGCTTGTATACATCGTACATTGCCGCCACTGTTGGTGCAACAGGTGACGGAACAAGTACCGAGCCGGTTTTTCCGTTTACTGTCCTTCTTTCGGATTCATATCCGAAATATACCTTGCCGCCCTGATAGAATCCTGTTTCGCGGGCTTTAGTGTCATACGCATCCTTGACGCGTCCTGCTATAGTGAGCCTTTCGAACTCTGCAAAGTTCAGAAGATTATTCCGCATCATTCTGCCTTCTTTTGTGGCAGTGTTAAATGGTTCGCTCAGAGAAACTACGGGAACACCATATTTATCAAGTTCATCGGTTATGTTCAGATATTCCCTCATGTTTCGGCTGAAACGGTCGTATTTCTTCACTATGATCTGTGATATGAGCCCGTCACGTGCATCCTGCATCATGGACTGAAATTCAGGACGGTGCTCAATATCCTTGCCGGACTTGCCATCATCACAATAGATCTTGTAGTTCTTATCATCCCCTAAATATCGGATGCACTCTTCCTTCTGAGCGTTTATGGAGAGTGAGTTGTTTCCTTTGTCCGCATCTGATACAGATCTACGGACATAAATTGCTGTAAATTTCATGATAGACCTCCTTGGTCGGAAGCCGATCATACGCTGTTACATTATAGTATACCACGTTTGGCTCCCGTTTGCAATAGGATATTCTGTAGTTTTGAGCGTAAACGAAATATTTGTTCACACTGTCAATTCCTACCCGTTACTTGCTGTGTGATTTCAATATATCGTACAATTGACCGATCTTTATATTTCTGATTGTTTCAGTCACATTTTCGTTTACATGTACGGTAACTTTGATTTCTGACATAGTATCGCCTCCTTTGAGCGTAAAATATAGAATTTCATTGACATAACGCAGCATATCGTATATAATTGTTTTATGTGGTAAAGGTATCGATATTTGATAAGCATGATCTTTGTGTAAGGGGAAAATATAGCCATGATTTATTACGATGATGGAAAACTGATCATTCGGGATATGGAAAATACGGATGCACGGATCTTTACAGATGAATTTGTTGCCCAGGGGTGGCATCCCGACATTGCCGGATATATGTCAAGGATAAAGGATCATTCTGAGGGCAGATGTATAGCTTTGACGGCAGTATATGACAATTGCCCTGCCGGGTATGTATATGTCTATCTGAATGCTCATGAAGGTCCGTTCAAAGAGAAGGGATGGCCTATCATCGTAGATTTTAACGTGCTGAAGAAATATCAGAGAATGGGAATAGGGAGCAAGCTGATGGACATTGCTGAACAGATCGCATCTCGCTATGCTGATACTGTTTGCCTCGGAGTCGGACTATGTGACAGTTATGGCGCTGCACAGCGGATGTACATTAAGCGCGGGTACATTCCGGATGGTTCTGGGGCCTGGTATCAGGGAAAACAATGTGTCCAGTATGAAACAGTTTGCACCGTTGATGATGATCTGATTTTGTTTTTATCAAAATCATTACGCTGATGATATTTTAAATAATACATATCGGATCATCTTTCCCATCCCGAACTTCTGCGGTTCCTTTCGGGATTTGTTTCTTCATATTCATAGAGTTCCTTTATGATCTGTTTTTCGCGCATTTCTGCAGCTCTTCTTGCATCTTCTTCCATCTTGTGCCTTTGCTGGATCTTGTAATACTCCGGCATCATGTCGATATAGGTTTTGTAGTTTTCTGATGCGATGTTTCTTTTTTCTTTGAGAAGGTCAAGTTCTTTTTCGGCATCAGCC
>JAILFE010000305.1 GCA_024697725.1 Oscillospiraceae bacterium | reverse complement strand
TAAGATACTCGATCTGCTCGGAAACGAGATCCCGAAGGGTATGTACGAAAAGGCTCTTCAGAACCGTACAAACAGGACATATCAGTGCAAGACCGTCGATGAGATAAATACCGCGCTCAACGAAAAGGGCGACGGCTTTGTCGAGGCGATGTGGTGCGGCGATGAGGCGTGCGAGGATAAGGTGAAGGAGCTCACCGGCGCAGGTTCGAGATGCATCCCGTTTGAACAGAAGAATATATCGGATGTATGCGTATGCTGCGGAAAGCCCGCAAAGCATATGGTGCTCTGGGGCAAGGCTTATTGATACAGTATATTATTTGCGGCGGACGGTCACAATGAAGATCGTCCGCCGTTTTTTGTGCCGTATTCACACAATATGCCGTTATGCATAATATGAAAAAGAATATTTTCCGAAAGGAACGGTCATATTATGCAAAAGCTTATCATAACAGGCGGAAAACGGCTCGGCGGAGAGATAACCTTACAGGGCGCAAAAAATTCGGTGCTCCCGCTGCTGGCTGCGGCTATCCTGTGCAAAGGAAGGGTGACGCTTGGGAACTGTCCCGAAATAACCGATCGCTATGCAGCCATGAGGATACTCAATCACATAGGATGCAGGACATCCGGCTCGGGTGATATCACCGAAACGGACACGACCTCTGTCGGATGCTGTGAGATAACCGATGAGCTTATGCGGGAAATGCGTTCGTCCGTTATATTCATGGGGGCGCTGCTCGGCAGATGCGGAAAATGCAGACTGAGCTTTCCTGGCGGCTGCGACCTGGGTCCCCGGCCGATAGATATGCATATCACGGCGCTCTGCCGCATGGGAGCGGATATCACCGAGCGCCACGGTGAGATAATATGCACCGCTCCCGGGGGACTTCACGGGACAAAGCTCACTCTTCCGTTCCCGTCGGTGGGTGCTACAGAGAATATCATACTTGCAGCCGTGAGCGCCGACGGCGAGACTGTGATACACAATGCCGCACGGGAGCCGGAGATAACCGACCTGGCGGGATTCCTGAATGTGAACGGAGCTGATATAGCCGGCGCGGGGAGCGATACCGTGAGGATAAACGGCAGAAAGCTCTCTCCGACGGGGGAGATATACAGAGTTATGCCCGACAGGATCGCCTGCGCGACATATCTTTCCTATGCGGCGATAGTCCCGCACGGGGAAATACTTATAAAAAAATGCGACCATACGCATCTTGATGCGGTGATACCCGTATTCGAGCAGATGGGCTGCACGGTGCGCGTATTCGGGAGCAATATATATCTTCGTTCTCCGGATCGGCTTGAAAGCCCCGATACCGTGAGGACTATGGTATATCCCGGATTCCCGACCGATGCACAGGCGGTCATCATGAGCGATACCTGTGTTGCGGCGGGGACGACGGTATTCATCGAGAACATATTCGAGAACCGCTACCGTCATACCGGAGGGCTCGGGAGAATGGGCGCGGACATACGCACCGAAGGCAGAGTTGCTGTGATAAACGGCAGGGAAAGACTTTACGGCGCAAAGGTATCGGCTCCCGATCTGCGCGGAGGGGCGGCTCTTGTGGGAGCGGCGCTTGCTGCCGAGGGTGTGAGCGAGATAGACAATGTGGAGTATATCGACCGCGGCTATGAGCATATCGAGCAGATACTTTCATCACTCGGTGCGGATATAAGGCGTGAGGTGGTATTGTCATAACGAAAAAACGGGTCTGCGGAAAATATCCGCAGACCCGTGAATGTTTATAATGCTTGGTATATTATTTTTATCAGAGGCTTGAGATCTCGTCAACGACCTTCTTGATAGCTTCAAGAGCATCGTCGGGGAGCTTGTCATAGCCGCCGTCGTTTACAGCGTAGCCTTCAACGACCTTCAGACGGTGTTCCATAGCGCCCTTGAGAGCAGCAGCATAGTCCTTGTCGGAAAGATCAGCGTTGAAATCGCCCCACTTGTAGATCTCGATATCGCTGAACGGACCCCACTTTTCAAACTTAGCGGTCTTGTCAACAACAGCCTCGATAACTCCGAGAGTATCTTCCTTCTGTACCTTCTTGCCCATGAAGTCGCCTGTGTTGATGATGTAGCAGTCAACGTTCTTCTCTGCAACGAGCTTCTTGAACTTCTCATAGTCGTTTGCGAGAGGATATGTTCTGAACGGGTTAGCGTAGGGAACAGTACGGAGAGCATTCATATCCGTGCCTGCCTTTAC
Organism: Oscillospiraceae bacterium; assembly: GCA_024697725.1. Classification (GTDB taxonomy): domain Bacteria; phylum Bacillota; class Clostridia; order Oscillospirales; family Ruminococcaceae; genus RGIG4694. The sequence goes on along the minus strand of JAILFE010000305.1, from coordinate 12,287 downwards.
GCGCTCTGCGGTAGATGTCTTTGTAGCAAGAGTTGCGCCCATTACAGCTGCGAGGGATGCGCCCTTGAGCTTGAGGATAGGAGGAAGTGTGGGATCCTTCATGATCCAGAATATGGAGTTTACGGGAGAATCGATCTTGTCAACGCGGTTGGGCGACCAGAGCTTCGACTTGATAGCGCGGCCGTTGCCGTTTCTGATATCCTCGGTAACGATCTGGATCTTGCCGTCCTCGTCCATTGTAGCGCCGACGTTCTGTACTGTGAGAAGGTACTTGTTGTCGGGGCAGCCTGTGGGATAATCGGCTGTCTTGTCGAAATATGTGGGCTCAAGAGCGATGGAAGCGCAGGTATCGGAATTGATTATGAACGCATCATCGTGGAGCACCTTGATATCATACTTGCCGCCGTGCTTAGCGTGTGTGATAGTGGACTTGCCGGAGCCCGAAAGACCGTATACGGAGCATACATACTTCGAGCCGTCCTTGAGGGTATATTCCTTCTGACCGCCGTGGCAGGAAGCGTAGCCGTTTCTGTTGGCGATAGCCCAGCCCATTGTGAGAGTGCCCTTCTTGTGCTCGCCGAAATACTTCATGCCGAGGATAGCAGCGCAGTTCTGAGCTGTATCGAAGTAGCAGAGTGTGAGGGGATCGGACAGGCAGCTGTAATCAACATCGGGGTGGTTCTCGGGAACCCACTGGGGATCGGAGAAGATGTAGATATCAGGCTCCTTGCCGTCGCCTACGGGCTTTGAGGATGCATACATCTTTGCATAGTATTCGGACTTGTACTGGAAGTTGAGCATCCAGTTATAGAGAAGGTTCTCCTCTCCCTCGGGGATAAGAAGGTGAGCCTTTACCATGAATTCGGGATCAAGACCAACGAAGCACTCTGCGTGATACATTGTCTTCCAGCGGGATTCGTATACAGCGTCCATAACGACCTTGTCGAGCTTCTTGTCGTCAACGCCGGGGAAACCCTTTATGCGGCGTGCAACTGCATAACGGCCTGTAACTGCGCCGTCATTGAAGAGGAGCACCTTTGCGTCTGCATCAAGTCCGATCTCCTCTGCCTTGTAGATAGGCATATCTGTAGTGATAGTACCGGGGGAGTTCTTCGCAAGATTATATGCTTCCTTGAGTGTATTGACTTTGACTACATTATTGCCGTAGAATGCAGTCTCGATGATAGTACGGGTGGTTGTGAAACCGACTTTGCCCTTGCCGATCTCGGAAATAGGATAATTTGCCTTGGTTGCCATATTGACATTTCCTCCTTGAAAAATTTTGACATATACCGCTGTGGATACTGCAATAAACACACAATACCCAACATATATTCTATACCATTTTAATGCAAATGTCAAGTGGATTTTTTGCAGTGTTAGCTATATGCAACCAATCTAGCAATATATGCGGATGACCGTGCCGATATCACAAAATATGCGCAGACACAAAAAAACGGAGAGCGGTTCCCCGGCTCCCCGTTTCTGTATTGTACCTTATTTTGAAAGCATCCAGATGTTCCTTGCGTATTCGTCCACCGCACGGTCTGCGGAGAATATACCCGCGCCTGCGATGTTGTGCAGCGACATCCTGTTCCATTTCTCGGGCATCTTGTAGCATTCCGAGATGTACTGCTGTGCCGACTGATAGGAATCGAAATCGGCGAGCACCATGTAAGGATCCTTGAATTTGAGCGAATTTGCGACTTCATCGAACTTGCAGCCGTTTATGCCGTTGTACATACGGTTGATCGCGTTCATGATCCTGTCGTTGTTGTTTACATAATCCTCGGGGCGGTAGTCCTGAGCCTTCTTTGCGTTCACTTCATCTGCGGTCATGCCGAAGATGAAGATATTGTCCGTACCGACCTGCTCCTTGATCTCGATATTTGCGCCGTCGAGCGTACCGAGTGTGAGAGCGCCGTTGAGCATGAGCTTCATATTGCCCGTACCGGAAGCCTCTGTTCCCGCGAGAGATATCTGTTCGGAGACTTCTGCGGCGGGGATGAGTATCTCGGAAAGCGTTACGCGGTAATCCTCAAGGAAAACTACCTGGAGCTTTTCACTGATCCTCGGGTTCTTCCTGATCTCCTCACCGAGAGCCCATATCATCTTGATTATCTGCTTTGCGAGATAATATCCGGGAGCTGCCTTTGCTGCGAATATATAAGTCTTGGGCACGAAATCCATATCGGGATTTTCGAGAAGGCGGTTGTATTCCGAAAGGATATTCAGCGCGTTGAGGTGCTGTCTCTTGTATTCGTGCAGACGCTTTACCTGTACATCGAATATCGCATCCGTATTCACTACCACGCCGTTGTTCTGCTTGATATACTTTGCAAGAGCCTTCTTGTTGGCGTGCTTGATCTCGGCGAGCTTATGGAGCACCTCTTTGTCGTTTTCAAACTTGGCGAATTTTGAAAGCTCCGATGCGTTTTTCTTGAAGCCGTCGCCGATAGTATCGGAGAGGAGCTTTGTGAGCCCGCGGTTGGACTGGAGCAGCCAGCGGCGGTATGCTATACCGTTCGTGACGTTCTGGAACTTGTGGGGAGTATCGTTATACTCGTTGTTGAACACCGACTGCTTTATTATCTCGGAATGGAGCTTTGATACGCCGTTTATGCTGTGTGATGCGCATACGCACAGCAGAGCCATGTGTACCTGATTGTTCTGGATTATCGACATTCTTGTGACCTTGCCGCTGTCGTCATAGCGCTCCATGAGCTCCTCGCAGTAGCGGCGGTTTATCTCACAGATTATGTCGAATATGCGCGGGATTATGCGGCGGATGAGATTGACATCCCATTTTTCGAGAGCCTCTGCCATGACCGTATGATTGGTGTATGCAAAGGTATTCGTAACGATATGCCAGCTCTTTGCCCAGCTGTAGCCGCAGTCATCGAGGAGTATCCTCATGAGCTCGGGGATAGCGAGTGTGGGGTGGGTATCGTTGATATGGATAGCGACCTTCTCGTGGAAATTATCGAGAGTGCCGTATACCGACATATGTCTGTTTACGATATCGCCTATCGACGCTGCGCACATGAAATACTGCTGACGCAGACGGAGCGATTTGCCCTCGAGGTGGTTGTCGTTGGGATAGAGCACCTTGGATATCGCCTGAGCGACTGTATTCTGGCTGAGAGCCTTTTCGTAATCGCCCTGATTGAACATACTCATATCGAACGACGGAGCCTTTGCCTGCCACAGACGGAGCACCGAAACGCCCTCGTTGCCATATCCGGGAACATACATATCATACGGAACGGCAACGACCGTGCTGTAATTCTCATAGGAGATATGGTGATACTGCTGATCCCAGTATTCCTTCAGCTCACCGTCGAAATGCACCTCTATTGCTTTGTCCTTCTTGGGAACGAGCCATACCTCGCCGCTGGGGAGCCAGTTGTCGGGGAGCTCGGTCTGCCAGCCGTCCTCGATCTTCTGCTTGAAGATACCGTATTCATAGCAGATAGAATAGCCCATTGCGGGATATCCGTCTGTTGCGGCACCGTCAAGATAGCAGGCGGCAAGACGTCCGAGACCGCCGTTTCCGAGACCTGCGTCGGATTCGTATTCATAGATATGATCGAGGTTCACATCCCAGTTCTTCAGAAGCTCTTCGACCATATCATTTATCTGGAGATTGAAAAGGCTCGTTTTGAGAGAGCGCCCCATGAGGAATTCCATAGAGATATAATATATCTCCTTTTTGCCCTCGGAATGCGTCTTGTGTCTGAATTTTCTCCTTCTTTCGCGGAGTATCTCGACAACAACGGCAGACAATGCCTTGTATATCTGATTATCCGATGCTTCGATCGGTGTAACATTGAAATCTGTCTGTAGCTTTGTACGGAGCTTTTCTTCAAAATCTTCTTTACTGATAACAGGAAGCATATGTTTTCTCCTTTTTTGTATGGTTATGCTGTCCGGCATTATGCAGACGCTGTATCGTTATGACACAATAACAGATACATACACATTATACCCTATTCTGACCGGCTTTTCAATAGGAATATTAAACAAATGATATACAGGAATGTATTGAAATATAATAAATGCGCGGGCTGAGAATAAAAAGCTGATATATGTTGTTGAAAATATATAAAGCAGGCGGCTTAAATCATTAAAATAAAGTCAGAATGTATAAACTTAATTTTTTTTTGAAAAAGCCTTGACAATCGACAAATTATATTATATAATTAATATCGTCGTTGAGACAGAATAACGTAAAGCGATGGGAGCATAGCTCAGCTGGGAGAGCATCTGCCCTACAAGCAGAGGGTCATAGGTTCGAGCCCTATTGTTCCCACCACATTTATATAAATGAGTATTGTCTGCGAATTGTGCAGTAGTACAGTAGGTGCGGACAGAGTCATTTATATATTGCTTACGTTATTGATAATCCCATTCCGATAAAGTACGATCTCGATTCCGGACTTTGTGCCAGGATCGGATCGCAGTTTATCGTTATGTGGCTCGGTAGTTCAGTTGGTTAGAACGCCGCCCTGTCACGGCGGAGGTCGTGAGTTCGAGTCTCATCCGAGTCGCCATCTGCCTCTGTAGCTCAGTCGGTAGAGCAGGGGACTGAAAATCCCCGTGTCATTGGTTCGATTCCGATCGGAGGCACCATTGCGGATTTAGCTCATCTGGTAGAGCGCCACCTTGCCAAGGTGGAGGTAGCGAGTTCGAGCCTCGTAATCCGCTCCACATTCAGCAGCAGGACATATCGTCCGGCTGCTTTTTTTATGTGTATGTTTGTATAAAAAAGGCGCAGAGCATTTGCTCTGCGCCTTTGCAGTACAAGTTTATTTTCTTCTTTTGAGTATGAGCGTGTTGATAAATATTATCACAGCTATTATACCGCCTATGATAAGACATGGTATATTGTCGGTTATCCTGTAAATGAGGATAAGAATACCTCCGATGATAGTAAGTATCGACATTATCGTCTTGTTCATTTTGAGATCCATGATCTTGCCCCTCCTTTTTTCTGTATTCTGTTATTATTTCGGGATAAGTGCCTTGCTGCTTTCACGCAGCTTTTCCACATCCTGCGGGTCGATCCATTCCTCGGCATATCCGCAGGCGCAGCATATATACCTGTTTACGGGGACAGCGGAGAATATCGTCATACCTATCTGTATGTTGTTTCCGCTGCCGTATGCACCGCATACGCCGTTGACACGTATGATATCAAAGCTCTTGCATTTGGGACACTGCTTCGTAAGTTTCATAGCACACCTCGCAATATATTCGACAGAGGTATTATACATTATAGTTTGTAAAAAATCTATTAGCAAATTATACAAAATAAATATTGCAATAATAATATTTGAAATTATTATGCATACCCAATAACCGACCTGACGGCGGCTATTGGCAGAAGCGGCGAAAAGCATGAGTGTTTGCATTAACTATAAAGACAGCCCCCGAAAAATCGGAGGCTGTCTGATAGATTCGATTCTGACAGAAAGATCAGTTGATGATCGTCTTTTCTGTTTCCTTGTCGAAGATATGGATCTTGTTGGGGTCGATAGCGACCTTGATAGTATCCTGAGGACGAGCTGTCGAACGGGGGTCAACGCGGGCGGTAAGAGAGATACCTTCGCAGTTGAGATAGAGATATGTCTCGGCACCCATCATTTCTGTGATCTCGACATCGCACTCGATGATACCTGTCTTAGCTGTCGAGAGGAACATTTCCTCATCGTGGATATCCTCGGGACGAACGCCCATGATTATTTCCTTGTCAACGAGCTCAGAAAGTGCGAGATCATCGACCTTTGCTTCGGGTACTTCTACGAAATACTTCTTTCCGCGGGATGTCTTGGTATCCTCGGAACCGAATTCAACGGAATACTTGCCGTCTACCTTTCTGAGAACAGCATCAACGAAGTTCATCTGAGGCGAACCCATGAATCCTGCAACGAAGAGGTTTACGGGGTTTGTATAGAGGTTCTGAGGCGAATCTACCTGCTGAACAAAACCGTCCTTCATAACAACGATTCTGTCGCCCATCGTCATAGCCTCTGTCTGGTCATGCGTTACGTAGATGAATGTTGTACCGAGCTTCTGGTGGAGCTTGGAGATCTCCGTTCTCATCTGGGCACGAAGCTTTGCATCGAGGTTTGAAAGGGGCTCGTCGAGCAGGAACACCTGAGGCTCACGGACGATAGCACGGCCGAGGGCAACACGCTGACGCTGACCGCCGGACAGAGCCTTCGGCTTTCTGTCGAGGAGATGAGCGATATCGAGTATTCTTGCTGCTTCTTCTACCTTACGGCTGATCTCGTCCTTAGGAACCTTGCGGAGCTTAAGGCCGAAAGCCATGTTTTCAAATACAGTCATATGAGGATACAGAGCGTAGTTCTGGAACACCATCGCGATATCTCTGTCCTTGGGGGCAACATCATTTACGAGACGGTCGCCGATATAAAGCTCACCTTCGGAAATTTCCTCAAGTCCGGCTATCATACGGAGAGTTGTCGACTTTCCGCATCCGGAAGGACCAACGAGGATTATGAACTCTTTATCTCTGATCTCAAGATTTACATCAGATACAGCAACGACACCGCCGGGATATTTCTTATAAATAGATCTGAGTGACAAACTTGCCATGTAGGTAAACCTCCTGTTTTTAATTGCTGCCGAGTCGGAAATATTTTTAACTTTTTCATCTTAAAACTCATTCGGCTATAATATTATAATAGCAGATAAAGCCCCTTAAAACAAGTCACTTATTACCCAAACTTTAAAAAAATTATTTATTAAGATTGACGAAAAAATACCAATCCGCCGTACTCGATTGGAATAAATGACATTATAGTGTATAAAGTTCAGCCAGTTCTTTGTGCATTATTTCACGGCATTCTCCGGGTTTCAGACGCTCGTCGAGAGTGATCCCGCCTATCTTTATTCTTTTGAGATATATCACATTATTGCCCACAGCCTGCGCCATGCGCTTGATCTGATGATATTTCCCCTCGAATAGCGTTATATATACAAAGTGTCTGTCGGGGCATATCTCGATCTTTGCGGGAAGACATTTTTCGCCGCCGTCTATCACAAGTCCGTTTTCAAAAGCGGCGATATAATCATCCTCTGCTTCTTTTTCAAGTTCGGCGTAATACAGCTTGCTGACATGGCTTTTCGGCGAGAGCATCCTGTGAGCGGTATCGCCGTCATCGGTGATGAACACGAACCCTTCCGTGTCCTTGTCGAGTCTGCCTGCGGGGAAAAGACCGTTTCTCCTGAGCTCGGGAGGTATCAGTTCCAGCACGGTGCGGGAAAGTCCGTCACGGGTCGCACAGATCACTCCCTGAGGCTTGTTGAGCATTATATATATATGCTCACGGTAAACTATCCGGTTTCCGCCGCGTGTGACGATATCGTCCTCCGGGGACAATTTATGTTCCGGACGAGTGACGCACGTGCCGTTCACGGCAATGCTCCCGGAGGATATGAGCTTTTTTGCGTCGGTGCGGGATATACCGAGCTGCTCGGAAACAAATTTATCTGTTCTCATCAACGAAGGCATGATATCACCTGCTTTTCTACAGATACGGAAAAACGGCATGGAATGCGCTTTGCGGGCGATCGCTGTGCCGTTTTTGTATCATATATCTATTATATCATTTCCGTCCATGCGGGACGGTATCCGCAGTGCAGTGCGAGGTTATGAGAAGCGATGTTGCCCGGCCATGTGCCGTAATAGGGTATCGCGCCGCGGCGTATCACCTCTTTTGAGAGCATGGTCACGACAGCACCTGCAACGCCTCTGGAGCGGTATCCCGGCAGTACGTCTATGCCTATCTGGCGGAAAAGCCTGCTGTCATCGGCAGCACAGGCTATCCCTATGATATTATTGTTATCATAGGCACATACTGCGAGAGTTTCGTGTCTGCATCCGTCTGGAGAGAATGTGAGTGCATCGGGAAAATCGGCACGGAGGCTGTAAAGCGAGGGTATCTCGTCCTTTTCAAACACGCGCAGCTTTATGCCCGATGTATTGTTTTCGCCGAGCTCTTCGGGAAGATAATACAGCTTTATGCTCGATATCATTCCGCCGAACGGTTTCAGACCGCTGTTTATCGCAGCTATACCCGCTCCGTCGAAAAGCGACAGACCGTCGCTCTGTGCGAGCTTTTTCGCGAACGGTATCAGCTCTATGCGTGTATTTATCACAGTTCCTCTGCCGAATGTTACTGCCCTGAGATCGGAAGATATGCCGCGCAGTCGTTCCGAAGAAGCGGGCATCTCCCTGACCGTTACTCTGTCTTCTTCAAGATCCGGGACAGTGCAGCCGTAATCTGCGGCGACCTGTCTTGCCGCCGCATACGCAACATCACTGCGGAACATTATTTTTCCTTTGCTCTCTGCTTTGCTCTGAGGCTGTTGTCAAGTATCCTCTTCCTGATCCTGAGATTCTTGGGCGTTACTTCGAGCATCTCATCGTCTGCGAGGAATTCAAGACAGTCCTCGAGAGACATTATTCTCGGCGGAACGAGCCTGAGCGCATCGTCCGAGCCGCTGGCTCTTGTATTGGTGAGGTGCTTTCTCTTGCATACGTTAACAACGAGATCGTCGCTCTTGGGAGATGAGCCTACGATCATGCCCTCATATACCGGCACGCCTGCGCCGATGAAGAGCTGACCTCTTTCCTGTGCGTTATAAAGACCATAGGTTATGGATTCGCCTGTTTCAAAGGAAACGAGAGAGCCTGTATTCCTTCTGGGTATCTCGCCCTTGTAGGGTTCGTAGCGGTCAAATACCGAGCTCATTACGCCCTCGCCCTTTGTATCGGTGAGGAATTCGGACTTATATCCGAAAAGACCTCTCGAAGGAACGAGGAATTCAAGGCGCATACGGCTGCCCTGCGGGTGCATCTCGATCATTTCACCTTTTCTGGTGCCCATTTTTTCCATAACAGAGCCGACGCAGTTTTCGGGAACGTCTATCACAAGGCGCTCCACAGGCTCCTGCATCTTGCCGTCGATCTCCTTCATCAGCACCTTGGGAGTCGATACGCAGAGCTCGTAACCTTCGCGGCGCATATTCTCGATGAGTATGGAAAGATGCATCTCACCGCGTCCCGCAACGCTGAAGGAATCGGTGCTGTCCGTCTCGCTGACGCGAAGGGAGACATCGCGGAGAGTTTCCTTGAAAAGTCTTTCACGAAGCTGTCTCGATGTGACGAATTTGCCTTCCTTTCCTGCGAACGGGCTGTCGTTGACAGAGAATGTCATTTCTACAGTGGGCTCGGATATCTTTACGAACGGGAGGGGCTCATATGCGGATGAATCGCATATCGTATCTCCGATAGTGATATTTTCAATGCCGGAGAGCCATACGATATCGCCGACTTTTGCTTCATCTACAGAGACTTTGTTCAGTCCGTCGATCTGGTATATCGTGACGATCTTGCTGTTTGCGGGTTTCTTGTTGCCGTGGAAATCGCCGACGATAACGGACTCGTTCACTTTCAGCGTGCCGCGTTCGATCCTGCCGATGCCTGTTCTTCCGACATAATCGTTATAGTCGATCGATGCTATCAGCATACGTGTGGGAGCATTTTCATCCCCCTCGGGTGCGGGTATATAATCAAGTATCGTATCAAAGAGCGGTTTCAGGTCGGTGCCGGGCTCATACTGGCTGAGAGACGCCGTACCTGCTCTGCCGGAGCAGAAAAGCACGGGGCTTTCGAGCTGCTCGTCGCTGGCATCGAGATCAAGAAGGAGCTCGAGAACCTCATCGCCGATCTGGTCAAGTCTTGCGTCGGGACGGTCGATCTTGTTCACGACAACGATTATCCTCAGCTTCATCTCTATCGCCTTGGAAAGCACGAAGCGCGTCTGGGGCATACATCCCTCTGCCGCATCAACGAGAAGGACAACGCCGTCAACCATTTCGAGCACGCGCTCGACCTCACCGCTGAAATCGGCATGACCCGGAGTGTCTATGATATTTATCTTGACGCCGTTGTATACAACGGAAGTGTTCTTTGCGAGAATGGTGATACCGCGTTCACGCTCGATATCGTTGGAATCCATAACGCGGTCTTCGACTTCCTGGTTCTCTCTGAACGCGCCGCCCTGTTTGAGCATTTCATCGACGAGAGTGGTCTTGCCGTGATCGACGTGTGCGATTATGGCGATGTTTCTGAGATCGTTTCTTACCATATGTAAGACATCCTTTCATGACCTGTTTACTTTTTTCACATTTTCCTATTGCTTTGCAAATCATCGCGGAGATGAAAATACCGATAAAAAAACCTTGCAAGACTTGCTTGCAAGGTTTGGTGGAGGAGGATGGATTCGGACCATCGAAGTCGAAGACAACAGATTTACAGTCTGCCCCCTTTGGCCACTCGGGAACTCCTCCATATTGGAGCTGGTGGACGGACTTGAACCCCCGACCTGCTGATTACAAATCAGCTGCTCTACCAACTGAGCTACACCAGCACAAAAGCCTGCCCGAAAATTATGTGTTGCGGTATCATCACTTCAAATCTTCAAGCGACTTAATCAGTATATCACGTATAAATGCAAAAGTCAACACTTTTTTTGATGATTTACAAAATGTTCATAATGTTATGCCTTGTTCAGTCGCTTTGAAAAAATAATTGACAAAACGGACGGAATGTTATATAATATTTTTATAAATAGTAAACGACATAAGAAATTACACATTCAGTCAAGCAAACCTTTGCATATATGAGGTTTGAGCAGACTGAATGCAGCGATTTCAATGTCATTTACTATAATTGATGTCGGAAGACATAATCTAACTAAGGGAGGCTGATCTTATGTTTGATCTTACTCACGAGCAATATGAAGAAAAGATACATGAATGGGATGAAAAGGACGCTGCGGGACCGATCATGCCGGAAGAAGAGCTGAAAGCTGCGATAGAGGAATTTATCAAGGCGAACGACACCTTTGCTCTTGCGACCGGAAACGACGTATATGTTCGCTGCACGCCGATAGAATACATATATTCCGACGGCGCGTTCCTGCTCTTTACCGAAGGCGGAAAAAAGTTTATAGGTCTGGAAAAGAACAAGAAGGTATCTGCTGCTCTGTTTGATAAGTTTTCGGGCTGGAACACTCTCAAGGGATTGCAGATACAGGGAACGGCTCAGATCGTCGAGCCGATGTCCGAGGAATATATGAAAGCCTGCGGCGAAAAGAAGATACCTGCCGAGGCGATAAAGAAAATGCCGCGTCCGCTCAATATCATAAAGATAGTTCCGGAAGAGATGATGTTTCTCAATGCGGCGTTCAAGGAAAAGGGATATGCGTCAAGACAGGCGCTGAAATGCTGTAATACTTGAAAATGACAGAGACCAGCAGGTGAGGATTAGTAAAAATATGCATATATGATCTTTGCTGGATCCGAGCCGCTGGATATCATCGTTTTAGAGTATAAGTCATCCAATGAAAAAAGGGGCGGTATCACTTGCGATGCCGCCTTTTATATCTTTTATATAACCCATGGCATGAAAGGTCAGAAATATGGAAAATAAGGAAAGCAATGTACAGAACGGGAATGAAACTACTCCTCCCGGGAAGGAAAAATCGTTCCTCGAAACGGTGCGAGAGATAAACGAACGCGACAGGAAAGCCGCCGAAGAGGAGGAACGCCGCAGGGAGGAAGAACGCCGCGAAAAGGAAGAGGCGGCAAGAAAGGCTCACGAACGAAAGCTCAACCGCGACCGCATCGAGCTCATGAAGCTCAAGCAGGGCATCATCGATGAGGATGATATTCCCAAGGAGGAGCCGCAGCCGAAAAAGGAATATACCACATGGGAGAAGATAAGCAACTTTTTCTATCTGAACAAGCTGTATATCGTCATCGGTACGGCGGCGGCACTGTTTCTGGGTTTTATAATATACGATATGGCGACCCGTGTCGTGCCGGATACGGTGATACTCTATATAGCAAGCGATCCGCAGATGAAGGATTATACCGACAAGGCGGGAGAGATATTCTCGGGCTACTGCGAGGATATAAACGGCGACAAAAAAGCGATCGCAGATGTGTATTATCTGCCTGCTGAGGGTGATGAGGAGGCGGCTGTGAGCCCCGATCTTATGACGGCGGACAGGACAAAGCTGATAGCCGAGTTCCAGTCGGGCGACGCGATAATGGTGATCGGGGACAAGGCGTCATACGAGCTGCTTGAACTGACGGAAGGTGTATTCAAGGATATGACGGAGATATACCCCGACGACAAAAACGCCGAAAAGCTCGGTTACAGGATGTCCGGCACCGATCTGAAGGAG
>JAILFE010000272.1 GCA_024697725.1 Oscillospiraceae bacterium | reverse complement strand
CTACCAGCCTGCCATACTCAAACTCATTGTCAATAAGCTTTCGCGGCATAAACGCTGCTGTCTGCTTTTTCTTCGACCTTCTGCTTTCGGTACTTCATTCTGTTCGAGAAAAATGTGTCAAGTATTATTGACAAAATCATTGTCTTTCCAAACATAACATATACAACAGAAGAGTATTTCCAAGATTTTTTTGCCGGATACGAAGATTGTTCTGCACTTGCTCTCAGCTTAAAGGGACACGTTAGAAGAGCACCTGAACGAAATCTTGTAAAATCTGCTGTTAAATATCTTGTAGATAATTATCCTAAGTTGAAAACTCTTGTAGTATACTCTACTTGCGGTAAAGACAGCACTACTTTTAAAATTCTGGAGTATGCTTCTTCAAATGGAGTAAGGATAGTGATTCCTGATAACAGGCTTCGCACTTTGCATATGAAGGAGTGTGGTCTGATATGAGTCATGGAATTAGCAGCGGAGTAACAAATGGTGATCAGAGAAGCTTTGATGAACAAAATGTGGAAATAATCTCTGGGGTAAATGAGATAAATATTCTGAAAAATGTAGTCCAAGTTATTACGAACAAATTTCCAGAAGATATGCAATCTGGTAAAGAATTCTCACATAAGCATAACATGAATGATGATACTGTAATTGTGGGTGATCATATCAGAGAAGTCGACTTTATTGTTGACCTTGCAGGAAACATTCATTTTGGCAGGGGACATGCTTTTTTATCACGAAGGGCTGATGTTCAAGCTGCAGGCACCGTTAAAATAGGGGCAGGGAACAAAATACGTAGGATTACCAACGGTTCTGGCCATTATCGCCCAAATGCTGAGGAAACAGCTCGATTCATTAAAGTATTTGAAGTAGCAGGCTATGATGTAAGAGATTCTTGGCTTACAGTGTATGATTTAAGAAGATCTCCTTCAGGTAATCATACGGATGAACATGGAGTAATATATGATGGTCCTGCCAAACGGTTCAGGAGGTAAGTATGCGTAAATTTAGCCAGTTTAATGAAGAAATATGCAAAAAAAATCTGCTGTTGGTTTTATCTGAAATGAATTTAGCAGCGAACGAAGTTTTGTTCAAGATCATTCCTGATATTGATGCAAAGAAGCCAATGTACGGTGAAGATTCCATGTTTGCTATGATAGTGATACCAAAAGCTAACGTGGATGGTAAGTTTTTCACTATTGATCAGGTAAGCAGACTTTTGTCCTACATCAGAGACAAAGGACCTACTCAGGTGAAAGTCAGGTTATTTGAAAAGGATCAATCAAAAACAATAGTTGAACTATATACAAGTGTAAGAATAAGGAAGCCGTCGCAAATGGCAAATATAGAGACAGGTCATCCACCATTTAGGGTTATAGAATAACCTAAAATCATATTATGCCCTTACAAAATCAGTTTTGGTTTTTGCAAGGGCTTTTTTTGCCAAGACATAGGATTATTATACCATACTGCGGTCAAAAGGTCAATCGGCAGAAAAGAGAAAAGCCCTCATTTCTGAGAGCTTTTCTTTCTTTTCAGAAAAATATGCACCATATACCCGATATATGCGAACAGCGCCATAACAGACAGATATTGAAGCGCAGTCAGCACAGTAGAAGCGTTTGTGTCGATGAATACAAATTGCACTTTTCCAAACAGATAGTCCGTAAATTTCAGCGAGATAAACTCATATATCCCGATTGCACCGACTACACTGAAGATGATACGCAAAGCCCATACCATAGCCTTGTTTTTCAGCTTCATTCGTGCTGCCATCTGCGAAATGTGCATACCGAGATGAACGCTCATCAGCACAAGTCCCCAGTAGGCGCAGAGCATATGTATTGTTCGTGCTGTCATCGCTCCGCCTAAATTCAGAAATGTGAAGATATGTTTTGAAATTACGATACCGCTGTACATCAGTCCTATCATACACATGAACACAAGCGCATTGACCGCTGTGTTCACAATGCGACGCAGGTCATACTTGCCTTTGAACAGCGTTTTTATCCAGCCGAAATTCAGGATATGATGTAAAATGAACAGACCGAACATAGCAATGCCGATGACTTAATGTGCCGTTTCCCCGACAATAGAATAGCACATGAGTACGGGCAGAGCCGCTGTCATCAGAATGTCAGCGGCTGTTTTTATCTTCATTTTCATATCAGAATCCCAAACCGTCAAGCCAGTCTCGGACAGACTGCTGTGTATCGGAACTGAACTCCTGCGCAGTCTTGCCCTGAATCGCCATACCGTCAAGCACCTGTGCATTCGGCAGATAGCTTCCGATCGCTGAGTATGTTCCCGATTCACCGCTGCCTTCGTGGGTGTTGAACGGTATCACTACCTTGTCTGAGAAATCGTAGCTGTCCATGAAGGTATAGACTGCCATCGGCATATCGCCCCACCAGATCGGGTAGCCGAGGAAAACAATGTCATACTGCTCCATATTATCAACAGTTCCGTTCAGCTCGGGACGTGCCTTGTCTGCAAGCTCCTTCTTTGCCACATCACAGCAATCATCATAGTCCGCAGGATAGGTCGTGACTGTTTCGATATGAAAGCTGTCTGCACCGACCTCATTTGCGATATATTCTGCAACGATCTGCGTGTTGCCTTTCTCTATTGTACCGACATTGTAATTCTCATCGGCACGCGAGAAGTACGCAACAAGGATATTCTTGCCGTCACTGTCTGCCGCAGCTTTTGTTTCAGCCTGAGTTGCAACAGTGCTTCCATCAAACTGCTTATCATCAGCTTTTGATTCATCGGTTTTGCCGTCCTGCTTGTTCAGCTTTTCCTGCACGGCTGCCTTATCGATTTCGGCTACGCTGGGGGCAGAGGCAGGCTCAGACGCACCGCAGGCGGTCATGGTCAGAGCCATGAACAGTGCAGATGCAATAACAGCTATCTTATGCTTCATACATATCACTCCTTAGTCTTTCATCTGCTCGGGATCAAGCATTTTGATGACCTTAGCCGGGACACCGCCGACTACCGCATAATCGGGAACGTCCTTTGTGACAACTGCTCCCGCCGCAACAACAGCATATTTGCCGATCGTCACGCCCGGACAGATCGTACAGCCCATACCGAGCCAGGCGTTTTTCCTGACCGTGACTTTGCCGTAGGTGTAGGTGGTGTGGCGGTCGTACATATCGTGGTTGATAGTTGCGATACGAAGTCCCGGAGCAGCCATAACGCCGTCCTCAAACTCGATACCGCCCGACGCAGAAAGAATCGCAGAGTGATTGATAAATACGCCCTTGCCGAATTTCACACGGTTACCGAAATCGCAGGTGAAGGGTGTGAGTATCCTGACATCATCGAGCTTGCGCCCGAACAGTTCCTCCAGATAGCCTACATAGGACGGATCATCGGGAAGTACCGCGTTTGCCTTAGCAAACAGCGTTCTTGCTCTCATCATTTCATCAACTGCTTCTTTGAAGTAAGGCTCGGTCACTTTTGTCGAACCGCCTTTATCCATAAGCTCATATACATAGCCGTTTTCGTATTCCATAGTTTATTCTCCTTATCAAGCTGGATCAGAATCCTCCGAGTCCTCTATGACCGTAGACCTTGCACTTGTTCAGCTCACTTTCAAGTTGTTCAAGCTCTGCATCGGTCAGCTCGAC
>JAILFE010000254.1 GCA_024697725.1 Oscillospiraceae bacterium | reverse complement strand
TGCGAGCCGCTGAATGCCGCGAATACCAGTGCGCCGCTGTAGGGCTGACGCTCGTATACGTGCATACGTGTAACTCGCTCGTAGAGCTCGGTCGCCTCGGGGAGATTTGAAAAATCGAGCTCGGGGTCAACGCCGTGAGCGAACATATTCATAGCCAGTGTGACGATATCGACATTTCCGGTGCGTTCGCCGTTTCCGAAGAGCGTACCTTCTATCCTGTCGGCTCCCGCGAGCAGACCCAGCTCGGAATCCGCTATCGCACAGCCTCTGTCATTGTGCGGGTGGAGCGATACGACGAGATTTTCGCGCGATGTGAGATGCTTGCACATATACTCTATCTGTGAAGCATAAACGTGGGACATACTCTCGGCTACGGTCACGGGGAGATTGATTATCACCTTGTCATCCGGTGTCGGCTGCCATACGTCTATTACGGCGTTGCAGACCTCCAGTGCGAATTCGGGCTCAGTGCCTGTAAAGCTCTCGGGGGAGTATTCAAACCTGAAATTGCCCTCGGTCTTTTCGCGGTATTCCTTGCACAGCTTTGCGCCGAACACGGCAAGGTCGGTTATCTCCTGCTTTTCCATGTGGAACACCTGCTCGCGCTGTGCCTTGGATGTGGAATTATAGAGATGCACGATAGCGTTCTTTGCGCCCTTAACCGCCTCAAAGGTCTTTGCGATGATGTGTTCGCGGGACTGTGTGAGCACCTGTATCGTGACATCATCGGGGATGAGATCCTGTTCGATGAGCGTGCGGGTGAAATTGTATTCCGTCTCGCTCGCAGCGGGGAAGCCTATCTCTATCTCCTTGAAGCCCAGTTTTACGAGATATTTGAAGAATTCGAGCTTTTCCTCCAGTGACATGGGTATTATGAGTGCCTGATTGCCGTCGCGCAGGTCAACGCTGCACCATATCGGCGCATGGTCGATATACTCCTTTTCAGCCCAGTCCAGGCATTTTTCGGGTGGCATAAAATACCTTCTTGCGTACTTCTTGCAGTTTTTCATGACAACACAACTCCATTTCTGTAATATTTGCGGTAAAGCATACACAGGCAACAAAAAAATGCCCTCATCCCAAAATAAGAGATGAAAGCAAAACACTTCCACGATACCACTCCTGTTCCGGAATATTATAAGTACTCCGGCACTCTGCCGCATCAATCAATGCGTATCTCTGTAACGGGAGAACCCGTTCTCACCTAATTGCCGGTACCGGAGGCACCTGGCGTTCAGCGGACTGCTCAAGGAAGAGCTGCACCGTAATCTACTGCCGCTTTCCAGCTGCCGCGGCTCTCTGTGAGTATCCATACGGTTTTATTTCCTGTCATCGCATTTGGATATTAAAAATTCTGATATGATTATAGCACGGTTATTCTGCTTTGTCAATAGCTTTTTGAAAAAAATTCCGATTTTTTGTCCTGCCGTTTATGACAGGATTCTTGCCGAGCGGGGAGTATACTTATCCTTGTACGTTGGGAGGATGACGGGTGTATATTTATATCGATGTGCTTATCATAACCTCTGTATATATAGATTTCCTGCTGATAAAGGCGGCGGCAGGCATCCTTCACAGGAGCATAAGAACGTTTCGATGTCTGATATCGGCTCTTGCGGGGAGCCTGTTCTCGCTCTCGGTGCTGCTGCCGCCTATGGACATTGTGCAGTCGCTGTTTCTGAAGCTCTTCTCGGCGGCGGTGATAGTATATGCGGCATTCGGATACGGCAGCACAGAGCAGTTTGTCAGGGCATATGCTGCCTATTTCGGGGTGAGCCTTGCCTTTGCGGGGATATGCTTTTTTCTGTCACAGACGGCAGGGGAGATATTTCTTTACCGCAACAGCGGGCTATATATCAACATCTCTCCCGCAGTGCTGCTGATATCGACTGCCGTTTCCTATGCGGCGGTGCGGCTCGCGGCGCGTTTTTCCCAAAGGAGCGGCGCCGACGGGACCTATACCGTCACGCTGAGGTTCAGATATCCCGGCGGATGTGTCGATGAACAGCTGAAAGCGGCTGCGGACACGGGCAACACTCTTTCCGACATCATCACGGGAAGACCGGTCATAGTATGCTCGCGGGATATGCTCTCACAGCTTGCATTACACTGCGACATACCCGCGGCTGACGATACCGTCCTTCCTCATGGATGGCGGCTGATACCGTATCACACTGCATCCGGCGCAGGGCTGCTGCCGATAGTGCGCCCGGAGAGCATATACATAAAAAATGACGAAACGGGCAGGATATCCTGCGCCGACGCATATATCGGGGTCAGCGGCTCGGATATGGAATATGCCGTGTTTGACCCGAAGCTGCTGCTGTGAATAATGCAGATGAACGAAACGGAGGAAAAAATATGATATCGTTATTCCGGAATGTATTATCCCGCATACGTGAGATCGTGCTGCGTATGCAGATGTACGGCACAGGCAATGTGTATTACATAAACGGACCTGAAACACTGCCGCCGCCGCTGACATCCGAGGAGGAGGCAGAGGTCTTTTCACTGCTCGGGAACGATCCCGCAGCCGCCCGCAGACAGCTCATCGAGCACAATCTGCGGCTCGTGGTGTATATAGCCAAGAAATTCGAGTCCACAGGCATTGGAGTAGAGGATCTCATATCCATAGGGACGATAGGGCTCATCAAGGCGGTGAACACGTTCAGTCCCGACAGGAACATCAAGCTTGCGACCTATGCCTCGCGCTGCATCGAGAACGAGATACTGATGTTCCTGCGCAAATCCTCACAGCTTCGCAGCGAGATATCAATAGATGAGCCTCTCAATACCGACTGGGACGGCAACGAGCTGCTGCTCTCGGATATACTCGGCACCTCGGAGGATACCGTGAATATCGGCATCGAAAGCACGGCGGAAAGGGAGGTGCTGCGGGGAGCGGTGGACAGCCTGCCGGAGCGCGAAAGGGAGATAATGGTGATGCGCTTCGGACTGAAAAACGGCAGGGAGCTCACACAGAAGGAAACGGCGGAGCTTATCGGGATATCGCAGTCGTACATATCAAGGCTCGAAAAGAAGATCATAAAGAAGCTGCGCCGTCAGCTCGAGGAGATACTTGACTGATCCGGCAGAGCATTCCCGACGGATAAGCGGGATCATTGTGCTAAATGCCCTAAGCGAATACGATTTAGTATGTATATAGCGCCAAAAATACCGTGATCCCTGTTTTTATAGAAAAAATACTTGACAAATGATGGAACGTATAGTATAATAAACACATACAAAGAGAGAAGAAAATATAATAAATGAGAACAAATAAATCGGCAAAGCGTGGGAAACTGCGTGACGCAAAGCTATAGGGCCTTGAATGGCAGCCAGTTGCAGAATTTGTTATCATTAGCTGTGATCTATTTATTCAGACAGTTTTTGATGATATATCCGCTTCCGGCAGCCTGCCAGGGAAGCGGATTTTTTGGTTTATCCGCAAAAACAGGTGATATTGCTTCAACGATCGGATCCCGTCTCTTCGTTCGTATATGATACGAGGACTGATCGGCACAGCAACAGGAACATCTGAATAATGGTTATAGGAAGTGGGCTTATGAAAAAAACTATGAAAAGCTTTAAGGGCTTTACTCTGATCGAACTTATCGTTGTGATCGCGATCATCGCTGTGCTGGCTTGCATACTTGTGCCTGCTATGAGCGGACACATAAAGAACGCGGAGCGGAAGGTGGATATGCAGAATGCAAGGCAGATCGCAGAGGCTGTGGATCTGACTCTGCTTATGGATGATGCTGCCAACACAGCATTTTATAAGCACAATACTACCAGATTCAACGTTTCGTGCAACGGTGAGAGCTATGGTATAGTTGTAGTAGCAAAGATCAACGGCACTAAATCTCCCGGCGGCGGAAACGCCGATGCTGCATGGAAATGGCAGGCTGGAAACAACGAAGCCATACCCTTTGCCGATGCTCTCAGTCAGAAAATGGGATTTGACGGCACCAGAAGAAAAGTGGCTGTGGCTTTGAAATACAACACTCTGAATGACGGAAGGCACGCTGACAGATACATCATATGCTACCGCGACAGAG
The DNA here is from genome assembly GCA_024697725.1 of Oscillospiraceae bacterium. Taxonomy (GTDB): domain Bacteria; phylum Bacillota; class Clostridia; order Oscillospirales; family Ruminococcaceae; genus RGIG4694. The sequence goes on along the minus strand of JAILFE010000254.1, from coordinate 1,964 downwards.
ATAAGGACGCCATTGAGATATGGTCTGCTGACAGCAGAGATACATATGGATGCAAACCGAGAGCAAGATTGTATCCATCGCCCGACAACGAATATTTGAGTAACAACTGATCAGATCCCGCCCGCGGCTCTGTGTGCGGATCTGCTGAATGATTTCCGCTATCCTGCCTCTGCAAAGCGGCTTCAGCGGCTCTGAGCTGCTGTGCAGGCTGCAAAATGTCCTCTGGACATTTTGCAGCAGAGGGCAGTATGTCCGGCATATATCTGCTTGATGCGGAATAAAACGGTCATCGCATTTCCTTAAACTTCCTATAAACCAAGCGAAAGTGTCGTGTTTAAAACACGGCTCTTTTGCTTTGCCGAAAAGGACGGCGGACTGCTGCGGGCGTTTCTGGCTGCTTTCCTGATCTTTTATTACTTCGGCGATTAAAATATTTGAAATTTTATAATGCCGTGTATGGAAGATATATTGATCGGTCATGGATCTGCTCAAATTAGTTAGTGTTTCACCAATCAGATCTTGAATCTGTAATTCGGACAAAAGCCCAAAAATAATGTGATCGGGCATAAAAAAGATCCAAGAATGATGTAATAACATACATTTTTACAGCGCGTGTATGATGACTGCAAAGGTCATCGGACACGCGCTGATCTTTTTGTGCCGTTTGTCGTTTGTCATGCACTTGCCGCCGAAAAATAATGCGCCGAAACGTTTGTTTTTGTATCATCAACAGTTTTTGTGCAAATATTTATGTAAAATGGTGAAAATAAAATAATTTTGCGTAAACAGTTCAAAAACTCCTTGACATAAATAGAGTCGGATGTTACAATTATGATATATAGCTGTACCCGTAATGTGCCGTGACAGATGATCAGATACGGATGCAGGCTATCCCGATGCTGATACGGAGAGCAGCCGCTGTTCCTTTGGCGGCTGAAAACAGACAAAGATCATGTTCCTGCGGCGCAGGATGCCGTATCCCAGGGCAGTGTCATATACGCTTTCAGGGCGGAGTAAAACAAAAGACAGCGGTGTGAACCGCGAAAAGTTAAGGAGATAAGCTGAAAATGAACAGATCGAAATTATACCGCTTTGCGGCTGCGGCTGCCGTTTCGGCGCTTATGACCGTTTTTGCGGGTCTTAATGTCTGTGCACAGGATAATATCGCGGACAGCACGACGCATACCGCATATGTCAGTGCATACAGCGCTTCATCCGTCAGCAAGGGCTCGATATCCATACCCGATTCCACAGTCACCCTCAACAAGGATGAAACTTATGTAGTTATCGTGGATAAGAGGTCGGACAGCAGCGGAGATATCACCTTCCGCAGTGCGGACAGCTCGATAGCCACTGTCGATAATGACGGCATTGTCACAGCTGTCGGAGGAGGTCTGACGGATATATACTGCACCGCACAGGACGGCTCGGAGGTATCGTTCAAGGTCGTAGTTATCGAAAAAGGAAAGAATTTCCCGGCAGAAAGAGTGTATTTCTCCGTTGAGGAGTATACTCTGGAAAAGGGAGAGACATGGCATCTCCCCGCTATGATATATCCCTCCAGATGTACTTATACCGTAAAGTACAGATCAAGCGACAAGAAGGTCGCCAAGGTCGTTAAGACCGGTGATGTCACAGCGGTGGGCGCCGGCGTGTGCACGGTCACTATCACCACGAACAACGGGCTTTCCGCTTCTATAAAGATCACGGTCACCGATCCCGGTTCCGATGCGGACAGTACCGAATATATCAAATTCAATTCCGACAGCATATCCCTTGATATAGGCGAAAAGACAAAGCCCGGCATAACGGCATATCCCGACGGCGAGGATTATGCGATATCCTATTCGAGCGCCGATACTTCGGTCGCAGAGGTTTCTGCGGGCGGCACGATCACGGGAGTCGGCGACGGCATCACAACAGTCACCGCTTCCTGCGGAGCTATGTATGATACTATCGAGGTA